>JBGSME010000786.1:0-8005 GCA_041740335.1 Bryobacteraceae bacterium
CCATGGCGAACGCAGCGCTTCCACATCGATACCGAGCTCGGCGGCGCAGGCTTGGGCGAGCGAGACGTTGTCACCGAAGCCGCAGGCCACAATGCGGGCCGGCCGCTGCTTCAGCGCGTCCTCGGCATAGGCGATGGTGGGATAGAGAACGGCCATTACCTCTTCCACGGTCAGTTCGCCAAGCTCCACGCACCGCACCAGTTTCGGATGCCGGCCGTCGCACACGGCCACCGTAAGAATCTGGCCGCTCAGTTTCGCAAGCAGGGTGAGTCCATCGGTGGGGAGAAGGTCGAGCGCCGCTAGCGTGGAGGTGGTGAGATAGCCGGGCAAATACCCGGCTGCGCGAAACGGCGCTTCGTATCGGGCGACGATTTCGCGGGCGGCGGCGGCCACCACCACTTCGGTTTTCTTCCCCGCCGCTTTCTGCGCATGGAAGCTTAGCGCGGCGGTATCGAGATCGAACGGAACGGTCTTCTTCATCCGGAAGCGGACCAGTGAAAGCTGTTCGTCCCTTTTGCCGGGGAACGCCTCAAAGTCAAGAACGGCGATCCGCACGCAGTAGTCGGGTAGAATCACGGCGGCGTCACGGCGCTTTCCATTCAGCTTGGACAGGCCCGCCACGTGAGTGGCCAGCGCGTCCGGCAGCAGTACGTTCTCGTTCACAGGCGAAACGGCCAGCACTTCGGAACCGAACGGCGCGAAGCCGATCTCCGGTGCCTGCCCCCGTTTCTGTGAGCGAAACGCATAAGCGATCCCCGATGCCGAAATTTCGAAGGCGTATACGGGCGGTGTCTCGTCGATCAGGCCGAGCAGTTGATCCAGAATTCCCATGGGAGATCCAAAGATCAGCCTTCGATGAAGGTGACCTTGTTAACCTCCTTCATCGTGGATAATCCCTGGCGGACCTTGTCGAGAGCCGATTCGCGCAGAAACGTCATACCCTCATCGCGGGCAACGCGCTTGATCTCCGATGCCGGGCGTTTGTCGAGAATCATCTCGCGGATGCGCTCGGAAAGATCCAGCAGTTCGTGGATCGCGGTACGCCCGTGATAGCCGGTGCCGCCGCACTCAAAGCAGCCGGAGCCCTCGTAGAAGGTGACGTCCCGCCATTCGTCGAGGTTGAGTCCGGACTCGACCAGATATTCATCGTCGTACTGGACCGGCTTCTTACAGAACTCGCACGTCACTCGGACCAGCCGCTGGGCAAGAACACAGTTGAGCGCGGAGACGAAATTGTAGGGCTCGACACCCATGTTTATGAATCGGCCGAGCACGTCGAAAACGTTGTTGGCGTGGACGGTGGTGAATACCAGGTGGCCCGTGAGCGCGGCGTTGATGCCGATTTGAGCCGTCTCCTGGTCTCGGATTTCGCCCACCAGAATCTTGTCGGGATCATGCCGCAGGATGGAACGTAAGCCGCGGGCGAAGGTGAGCCCCTTCTTTTCGTTCACCGGGATCTGCGTGATCCCCTTGATCTGGTACTCGACTGGATCTTCGATCGTGATGATCTTGTCCTCGTCGTTCTTGATCTCCGAGATGGCGGCGTAGAGCGTGGTGGTTTTGCCTGAGCCGGTGGGGCCGGTGACGAGGACCATGCCGTAGGGTTCCTTGATATAACGGCGGAACTTGGTGACATCGCTATCGGAAAACCCCACTACTTCGAGCGAAAGCTTGGCGAACTTTTCGCTCATCGACTCTTTGTCGAGAACGCGGAGCACGGCGTCTTCCCCATGCACGGTGGGCATGATGGACACCCGGAAATCGATGAGCCGGCCCTTATAGCGGACGCGGAAACGGCCATCCTGCGGCACCCGGCGTTCCGCGATATCGAGCTCGCTCATCACCTTGATGCGGCTGATGATGGTGGAATGCCAATCTTTGGCGATGGGCGGCATGGCGTAGTTGAGCACGCCGTCAATACGGTATTTGATCACCACTTCCGAGTCCCGGGTCTCGATGTGAACGTCGGATGCGCGACGCTCCAGGGCGTTGAAGATGGTCGTGTCCACCAGCTTAATCACTGGCGCGATGTCGGAATCGGCGGCGGTGAGCTTGTCGATCGACAGCGTTTCGTCCGCGTTTTCTTCGTCGGCCACCACGTCGAGCGTGAAGGTTTCGGTTACTTCCTCCAACACGCGCTGGGATTGCTCGCTCTTCTTCAGTAGATCGGAAATCTGCTGCATCGTGGCGACCTTCGCGCGCAGCTTCTTTCCCAAAAGGACCGACAGATCGTCGATCAGATTCAGGTTGCGGGGGTCGGCGAGAGCGATCTCGAGCGTTCCGTTGTTGGCCGACAGCGGGACGAAGTTGTATCGGAACATCAGGTCGACGGGAACCGACTGGAACAGTTCGTGGTCGATGTGAGCTTCTTTTAAGTCAATGAACTCGCAGCGGTAGCGATCGGCCAACGCTTTGGTTTGGTCGATGGTGAGCGTTTGTGCCGGTGTCGCCATGGGTGTATGAGGAGACAGGCCGCCTCCTGATAGATCTGACGGTGCAGGGGCCGGATTCGTGCAGGGGAGATGAGCCACGGCTCCGTGCAGGCGCTTTCGAAGCCGCTCGGTTCCATATCGTCAATGAGTTAGGAGGCTTCGAACTGCTCTCCCAAATGGGACGGCAAATCGTATATGATTACCGGCAATGACTCGCTTGGGGTTCCTTCTCGCCGCCGCTCCTTCTTTGCTCTTTTGCCAGGTCGACACCGGCGCTTTGTCCGGCATCGTCGCCGACGCTACCGGAGCTCTTGTTCCGAATGCCGCTGTGACTGTGACACAGATTGAAACCGGCATCCGGGCCGCTCTACGGACCAATCCCTCCGGCTTCTATTCCGCGCCCGCCCTGAAGCCTGGAACCTACAGCGTCGCCGTTACCGCTGAGGGATTCCAGACGGCCACCCGCTCCGGAATCGAACTTCACGTCCAGGAACGGCTGGTGATCAACGTCACGCTCGAAGTAGGCGCAACCACCTCGGAGATCACCATTTCTGAAAGCGTTCCACTGCTGGAATCGGAAACATCGTCGCTCGGGCAGGTAGTGGCGGAGCGAACCATCAACGAACTTCCGTTGAACGGCCGCAACTTCATACAGTTGGCTGTGCTCGGCGCTGGAACGCTGCCCTCGCGTCGTACTGCCGAACGCGACAACTTTATCGCCAACGGAGCCCGCGCCGTCCAGAACAGCTATCTGCTCGACGGCGTGGAGAACAAGAATCGAATTCTCGGTTTCGACACCAGCAGCGCCCAGGTCATCCAACCTGTAATCGAAGCCATTCAGGAGTTTAAAGTACAAACCAGCACCTTCTCGGCGGAGTTCGGACAGTCGGCCGGAGGTATCGTGAACGTCACGCTGAAGTCCGGAACCAATAGCCTGCATGGCGCGCTGTTTGAATACTTCCGCAACACCCGGCTTGACGCTCTTCCCTATTTTCAACCCACCGGCGGAGGGCGTCCGGCCTTCCTCCAGAACCAGTTCGGCGCGGCCCTTGGCGGACCTATCCGGCGGAACCGGACCTTCTTCTTCGCAAGCTGGCAAAGCTCGCGGGAAGTAAACGCGGCTCCCCAGATCGGCTCGGTGCCGCTGCCCTCAGTGCGCGCGGGAAACTTTGGCACCGCGCGAATCTATGATCCGGCAACCACCCGGGCCAATCCCAATGGCTCCGGATTCGTCCGCGATCTCTTTCCCAACAGCACCGTTCCCGCCAATCGGTGGGACCCGGTCGCGGCGAGACTCGTCGGCCTGTTTCCCGATCCGAACCTCCCCGGCACCGTCCGCAACCATTTCTACAATCCCAAGGAGCGCATCTACAACAATCAGCAGAATATCCGGATTGACCATCAGATCGGTTCGCGCGACAGTATCTTTGGCCGCGTCTCCTGGGGAAACAATCAGAACACTTTTCCTACCACCCTTCCGCCGCCGGCCAACGACTTCAGTGTCGCCGAGCCCACCGTTCAATCGGTCGCCGTCAGCGAAACCCACACCATATCGCCTTCGCTGTTCAACGAAGCTCGCTTTGGTTTCGTGCGGACACGAATTCAACAGCAAATCGACGGCACGCGGCAATTTGAAGAGTTCGGGATCAAAGGCACGGTGAACGATCCGTTCATTCGAGGCTTGCCGCAGTTCTCCGTCACCGGGCTCAGTGCCCTTGGAACGGCGGGTCCCGGCGCGCGGCCCATCGCCGCAACCGGGTCCGGCAACCTCCCCATCGACAAGATCGGGAAGGTGATGCAGTTTATCGACAACGTGTCGTGGATTCGCAGCCGCCACACCGTGAAGTTTGGCGTCGACATCCAGCAGGTGGGCATGTACGGATACGCGACCAACTCCGCCCGGCCGAATTTCACCTTCAACGGACTCTACACGCAGAATCCGCAATCCCGCGCTGGAACCGGCCAGCCATACGCCGACTTTCTCCTTGGCCAAAGTAACAATGTCTCCGTCGCCACTCCGTCAGTGAATGAGATCCGCCAGCGAATCTTTCAGACCTATGTGCAGGACGACTGGAAGCTTTCCTCCAGCCTCACCTTGAACATCGGCGTACGCTACGAGGCCGCGCTGCCCTTCATCGACGTAGACGACAAGTACACGAACTTCATTCTCGAAAGCGGTCCGCTCTTCGGGACGTTTCTCAGAGCGCAGGATGCCGCTGCGGCCGGGCGAGGCCGAGGGTTGGTAAAGGCCGATTACAACAACTTCGCGCCGCGCGTCGGCCTGGCATGGCGCATGTCGCCCAAAACGGTTGTTCGCTCTGGATTTGGCGTCTTCTATGGCCGCGACGAAAACATAGGCGTCGGCCGCCGGCTCACCAACAATCTTCCGCAGTTCGTCCAGAAGACATATATCAGCGATCAGATCACGCCGAACATTGTTCTCTCCACCGGCTTCCCGGCCGATGCTCTTGACCCCGCCTTGGTGACGAACCCCGTGGCCAACGCCTTTCCAGACGATTCGCCGCTACCCTACGTTCTTCAATGGAATCTGAATATACAGCACGAGTTGCCACGGGGCTTTCTTGTTCAGGCTGGCTATACCGGGTCCGGCTCGCATAAGTTGTACTACCCGTTGAATGTTAACAGTCCCACGCCCGCCACCGGTAACATTGATGCGCGCCGCCCGATTCGGGGCGTCGGCAATGTCTTTTCGTACGCGCCGTTATTCAATGGCACCTACAATGCGCTGTTGACCAAGATCGAGCGGCGTTTCTCTTCCGGTTTCAGTGTCCTCGGGTCTTACACCTGGGGACATTCTCTCGACGGCGGCAGCAGTAACAACGATCAGAGCGATCCCGGCCCCATTGACCCGCGTAACCTAAAGCTGCACCGTGGTAACTCCAACTACGATGTGACGCACCGGTTCGTCCTGAGCGGTGTCTGGGAGCTTCCTTTCGGAAAAGGGAAATCGCGGCTTTCGAGCGGCGTTGGGGCCGCCTTACTCGGGGGATGGCAGGTGAGCGGTATCTACTCCGCGCAAACCGGCCTTCCCTACAGCGTGACCCTGAACTTTGACCCGACCAACACAGGCGTTACCGGACGGCCCGATCGGCTGCGTGACGGCGCCCTCCCCGCTGGTGTCCGCGATCCGGCCCGATGGTTCGACCTGAGCGCGTTCGCCGCTCCCGCCGCCCTCACCTATGGCAACTCCGGGCGCAACGTCCTACGCGGACCCGGCAGTGTCAACGCCGATCTCGGTGTCGCGCGCCTGTTCGCACTTCGCGAGCGGCTTCGCCTTCAGTTCAGGGGAGAGTTCTTCAACCTCTTCAACACGCCTCAGTTTGGCCTGCCGGGCGTGTCGATCGGCACACCCGCGGCCGGCATCATCGGCAGTGTGGTGACGCCGGAAAGGCAGGTCCAGCTTGCCCTTAAGCTGCTCTGGTGAGCCGCCTGGGCCGGACTACAGCCCCAGCGCGGTCTCCAGGTCCTTCACGTGCTCTTCCTCCATCACCAGCACGTCCTGAAGCACCCGAGCCAATCCATACTCACCCATCTCCATCGCCGCCCGGATGCGAGCCTTATACCGCGCTACGGCGCCCCGCTCACCCGCCAGATCCTGACGTAGCATCTCTTCGGCATCGTCCGACGTCTCTACCTTGGCGATGCTGGTGTTCGGCTTTCCGCCGAGGAACGCGACCTGGTCGGCCAGCGTAGTGGCGTGCTGCATCTCTTCGGTGGCGTGCACCAACAGCTCCTTCTGGATGGATCCGAACCGCGCTCCGGTGATCAGCGACGCGTGGTTGATGTACTGGATTGCGCTCGCGAACTCATCGGCGATATCGGTGTTCAAGAGATCGATCATTTCCTGGTTTGTCATAGTTGCCTCACTGACAGTAGATGCAGCCGGACGCCGGAACGTAACAAAGATCCTCCCGCACTGTTACACTGGGGGCGAAAAGCAATGTCATCCCGCCGAGACGTTCTCCGGACCGCGGCCAATGGTTTCGGTGCCCTCGCGCTGCAGCATATGCTGGCCCGCGAGGCTACCGCCGCCACTAGCGGAAATCCCCTTGCGGCGCGTGAGCCTCATTTCGCTGGTAAAGCGAAGTCGGTCATCTTTCTCTTTATGGTCGGCGGACCGTCGCAAATCGACACCTTCGATCCAAAACCCCTGTTGGCCAAGTACAACGGGCAGCGATTGCCGGAGTCATTCGGCACCATCAAGAGCCAGTTCACTGACGGGTCGACGCCCATCCTCCCGACGCCTTGGGAGTTCCGCCAGCACGGACAGTCCGGTGCGTGGGTATCGAATCTCTTTCCCAACGTGGCGCGCCATGTCGACGACATCGCCTTTGTCCGCAACTTCTATACAGAGTCCGTGGTCCATGCGCCGGCCATGTATCAGGTGGTTTCGGGCCGGATCCTGATGGGCTATCCGTCGGTGGGATCCTGGGTCACCTATGGGCTCGGCAGCGAATCGGAGAACCTTCCTGCCTACGTGGTGATGCCGCAGCCGGAAGGAACGCCGGAAGGCGGCACGCCCATGTGGGGCAGCGGATTTCTTCCGGCGGTTTATCAAGGCACTTTGCTGCGTCCTGGTGCGACTCCGATCCTGCATCTGAAGCCCGGCGGCAACGTTACCCGCGAACGCCAGCGGACTCGCCTGGACCTCCTCCAAAAGATGAACGAGCTCGACACCCCGGCATGGGATTCCGAACTCGCCGCGCGCATCGCCTCCTACGAACTCGCTTTCCGCATGCAGGCTCACGCGCCGGAGGCTGTCGATCTGGGTCAGGAAAATGACACCACGCGCCGCATGTACGGCCTGGACCAGAAGCACACCGCCGAGTTCGGAACCCGTTGTCTTCTCGCGCGCCGTTTCGTCGAGCGCGGCGTCCGTTTCGTCCAGATCTATCATGGTGGCGGACCGGTTTCCATTCAGTGGGACGCCCACGATCATCTCAAAGCGAATCACGAAAAGATGGCGGGCATGACGGACGGCCCCATCGCGGCTCTGTTGAGCGATCTCAAAGCGCGCGGCCTGCTCGATTCCACGCTCGTGATCTGGGGCAGCGAATTCGGCCGCCTCCCGATGTCGCAAAGCGGCAACGGGCGCGACCACAATCCGCACGGCTTCACCATGTGGTTTGCCGGTGGAGGTGTGAAAGGCGGGCAGACCCTCGGCGATACCGATGAGTTCGGCTTGCGCGCCGTGGACGGCTGGCACATGCGCGATTTTCATGCCACCATTCTCCACGCTCTCGGCCTCGATCAGCATAAGCTCTGGTATCTGCACAATGGCCGCCACGAGAAGCTCACCGATTTCGGCGGAAAGGTGATCGAGAAGGTGTTTGCCTGAAGCCATGAGAACCCGGTTCGCACTTATCGCCTGGATCGCGGCCGGCACCATGCTCCTGCCGGGGCAGACTCAGAAGAAACCGTCGAACGATGGTTGGGTCGAGATTCCGCAGAAAGGCGCGCCCGCGCCGGCGCAAACGGCGCAGCCCGAGCCTACCGCCCCGGTGCCAACGGCGAGCAGAACCGCCGAACCCACTTCGGTGGCGGTGCCCAAT
>JBGSME010000787.1:0-4568 GCA_041740335.1 Bryobacteraceae bacterium
ACATGTTCCTGGCCGAAACCTTCCGCCAGCAGAAGCGGTATCTCGAAGAGGTCGCCCAGTGGGAAGCCGCATTGAAGTTCGATCCGGGCAATCCCGCCCTGCTGACAGAACTAGCCGTCGCCAAGCACTATGCCCGTGACGACGCCGGCGCTCAAGCGATCGTCGAAACGATTCTCCCCGCCGACCCGGAATCGCCGCAGCTCAATTTCATGCTCGGCGATACCCTGCTCTCCCAACAGCAGGCCGAAAAAGCAATCCCCTACCTCGCGAAGGCCGTTACCCTGAGCCCCGAAACGCTCCCCGCCCGATCCGCGTTGGCCCGCGCGCTACTCAGCGCCGGACGCGGTGCGGACGCGATTCCCCACCTGAAGGCAGCTCTATCGATCGACAAGGACGGCAGCCTCCATTTTCAACTCGCCCGCGCGTATCAGGCCGCGGGCAATGCCGAACTCGCGCGCCAGACCATGGCCCGCTACCAGGACATCCGGCAGAAGATGAGCGCCGAAAAACGAGCCCTTGCCGAAGAGGTGAAAATCACCGCGCCGCCGGCTCGGTAACCGCCAGAGTCTGGTTTACCGCGACGTCGCGCAACTCCTGCACCGTGCCCGACGGCCAGTGGATCTCCACCTTCTCCACCTTTTTGGTTTCGCCCAGGCCGAAATGGACCCCGTCCATCGATGAGGACGAGTAACTCACCGCGCTGGTCATCAGGTTCGTCTGCCGCCCGATCACCACCCGCGCGCCGATCCCGTCGCGGTTCGATCGCGTTCCGCGAAGCCGCACACGCAGCCAGTTACCTTCCGGCGTCACGTTGCGCCAAAGTTCGGCCGCCTCACCGAGTGCGGTCACCGCCACATCCATACGCCCGTCGCCGTCGAAATCCGCGAACACCGCCCCACGATGCGCGCGGATGCTTTTGGCCAGCGTTGCCGAGTCGTCGCGGAAAGTGCCGTCGCCCAGGTTCGCGTACACGCCATTCGGCTCCTTGTAGTGAACCGCCTCGAACTGCTCCACCACGTCGTTCACGTGCGATTGCGCGGTGAACAGATCCTTGAAGCCGTCGTTGTTGAAGTCAGCCCAGCCCACTCCCCAACCGCTGTGCTTGTTAACCATCGGGCCGATTCTGGTGGCATACGTCGAGTCGCGAAAAATGCCGCCACCCTCGTTCCGGAACACCGGGAATGTCTCGCCAGCCAGTGCCGTCACCGCGATGTCGGCGCGGCCGTCGTTGTCGTAGTCGCGGAAGTCTGCTCCCATGCTTGCCACCGGTTTGCCGTTGTCGAGCATCGCCACGCCCGCCAGCAGTCCGGTTTCCTCGAACTTGCCGCCGCCCAAATTGCGGAACAGAAAGTTCGGCAGATTGTCGTTGGTCACGAAGATATCTTCACGCCCGTCGCCGTCGTAGTCGGCGAACGCCACCCCCATCCCGCGCCCGGCGTGACCGGCGATTCCGGATTTCGCGCTCACATCCTCAAACTTGCCGCCGCCCAGATTGCGATAGAGCTGGTTCGGCACCGGATCGAAATACTTCGGATGACAATAGACGCGAATTTTGCGCCCGGAGTCGCCGCAAAAGCGTGGATTCTTCCCTGACCAGTGGGAATAGTTCACCACCAGCAGGTCGAGCAACCCGTCTTTGTCAAAATCGAACCACCCGGCCGTCACCGACCATCGGTCGCTTGCGATGCCCGACGCCACCACCTCCACGAACCGCCCGCCGTCGTTGCGATACAGCGTGTTCCGGTAGACGCCGGCCACGAACAGGTCCACGTCACCGTCGTTGTCGTAGTCGGCCGCGGCGGCTCCCATCGAGTAGCCCTCGCCGGCCAGGCCCGCTTCCTTTGTCGCGTCGCGGAATCGCATTTGGCCCTCATTCCGGTACAAGCGGTTGGAATCGGAGGACTGCTTAATCAAGGAAGGAATCGGCGCGCCGTTGGTAAAGAAAAGATCCGTGCGGCCGTCACCATCGTAGTCAAAGGCTGCCAGCCCTCCGGCCATCGTCTCGATCATGTGCTTTTCCGGCGTCGGATGATGCTGCAGCACGAAGGTCAAACCTGCGCGGGCCGCGATTTCCTCAAACTGTATCGCCGCCGCCAGCAGTAGAGCCAGGATCACGTGCCCATTTTCCCACAGGGCCTTGGGATGGGTCCTGCTGCTTTGGTCCCAGGCTATATTCCGCGCCTTAGAACGAAATTGGGCCCATGGTTGGATGGCACCCCGCGGTTCTGGCCACTAGTCTTTCTTTAGGATGCAATTCGGATCCACCGTCTATCCCTGGGCTCTCCGTCACTTGCTGCTACCGGCGGGTGATTGGGCCACTTCCCAAGGAATTCTGCCGCGCCTTCAATTCCTGCGGGAAGCGCAGTGGTGGCCGGCGGACCGTATTGATCACTGGCGCAGTGCCCAACTCCGGCAACTCGTGCGGACCGCCTACTCCGAGGTTCCCTTTTACCGCCATCTGTTCGACTCCGCCGGCGTCTCCTGGAGCGATATTCGCGAGGTGGGCGATCTGCAGCGGCTTCCCGTGGTGACAAAATCGATGCTGCGCGCCTGCGCCGGACAAACCACCCGGCCCACCGGATTTCGCTGTCACGTGGAAAGCTCGTCCGGATCCACCGGAGAGCCGTTTCTGGTTTCGGAAGATTCTCAAACGGCGGGCTACCGCCGCGCTGCCTTTATGCTTGCCCTCGAATGGGCGGGCTGGAAGGCCGGTGAACCCCACCTGCAGACCGGCGCCACCCTCGGCCGCGATTGGCGGCTCCTGCTGAAGGACATGCTCCTCCGCTGCCACTATGTTCCGGCGATGCATCTCGACGATGAAAGCATGGATCGTGTTCTCGATACGATTTCCACACGGAGGCTCAGGCATCTTTGGGGCTATCCGTGCGCGCTCAACGCCCTCGCCCTTCGCGCCCGCGCCGTTGGGTGGAACGGCTCGCCTATGTCTTCCGTTGTCACCTGGGCCGACCAGCTATACCCCGAATACCGCGTCAATATCGAAACCACCTTCCGCACCAAAGTGCTCGATACCTACGGCTGTGCCGAGGGAATGCAGATCTCGGCACAATGCGGCCACGGGGAGCACTATCACGTGCAGGCCATGGACACGATCGTGGAATACCTGGACGAGTGCGGAGAACCGGTGAAGGTCGGCCGCCTCGGCCGGGTGGTGCTTACCCGGCTGCTGCCTGGCCCGATGCCATTCCTACGGTATGACGTGGGGGACCTCGCCGTGCCGTGCGCCCGACAGGCCTGTTCCTGCGGACGTCAATGGGAATTGATGCAGTCGATTGTAGGGCGGCAGACCGACGTCGTAGTGAGCCCGTCCGGCAAGCGCTTCTTCCTGCACTTCTTCTCGCTGTACCTCGAATGCTTCCCCGAGATTCAGGAGTACCAGGTCGTACAGACCAGTAGTGCCTCGGTCCTCATTCGTGCCGTGTGTTCCCCCAGCGAAGGTCTAGGTACCCGCGTCGCTGACCGGCTGCGGCGCGAGGGCTTGGAGGAGATGTCGGTTTGCTTTGAAAGTGTCGACAGGATTCCCCTGACTCCCGGCGGAAAGCGCCGCTGGGTGATCGGCCGGCAAGATCAGTCGCGAGACGTGGCCGCGTGAAAACTGTTAACATAAAAGCACTTGTACCTGTGATACCGATGCCGATCCCGGCCGGATTCTATCCATGGGCGTTACGAAATTTAGTTCTGCCCGTGGGAGAGTGGATCCGAGATCAGGGGATGATTCGCCGCTTGGAGTTCCTGCGCGAAGCGCAATGGTGGCCGGTGTCACTGGTGGACGGTTGGCGCGGAGAAGCACTAGCCCGGCTAGTTCGAACAGCTTACGAGGAAGTCCCCTTCTATCGCGATCTTTTTGCCTCCTCCGGTCTCCACTGGCGCGCCATTGAAGACCCCTCCGATCTGAGCCGCCTCCCGGTGGTTACCAAGGATATGCTGCGGGAAGCCACCCCCAGCCGGGTCGTCCGGCGGACTGGGTTCCCAACCCACGAAGAGATCTCGTCCGGATCCACCGGAGCGCCTTTCCGCGTGGTTGAGGATTCCGAGACCGCCAACTATCGCCGCGCGGCCTTTCTGCTCTCGCTCGAATGGGCCGGTTGGGAAATGGGCCAAGCTCACATCCAAACGGGAGTGATCTCCGAACGGGACTGGGAACGCCGCATCAAAGACATTCTGTTTCGCTGCCACTACGTTCCTGTCCACGGGCTCGACGACGCTCACCTCGACCTTGTCCTCGATACCCTCGACAAACGCCGGATCCGGCATCTCTGGGGCTATCCGTCGGCACTCTACCATCTCGCGCTGCGCGCGCAGCAAACCGGCTGGAACGGCACGGCCATGACGTCGATCGTCACCTGGGCCGATCAGCTTCACCTGGCCCACCGCCGCACCATCGAACAAGTATTCGGCGCGCGCGTGCTCGACACCTACGGCTGCGCCGAAGGCATTCAAGTGGCGGCCCAATGCGGCCATGGCACCCACTACCATGTTCACGCGCTCGATACGATCGTTGAGTATCTCGACGCTAACGATCAACCGGCGGCCGCCGGCGAGCCCGCGCG
>JBGSME010000788.1:0-12407 GCA_041740335.1 Bryobacteraceae bacterium
ACAGCGCGAGCGGATAGGCCTGCAATTCGATCTCATCGGCGCGGGCAGCCTCAATGGCGAAGAACAGCAACCCGAGCAAGATGCCGCTAGCTACACCAAGCGCAAGGCCGAGCCCGGCCGCGGGTTGCTCCGGCTGCCTCGCGCCCGGTTTCGCAGGCTGCAATGGGGCGTTGCGCGCATTCAGGCTCGCCAACTCCCGTTGCGCGACGGCGAAAGCCTGAAACGCGAGCCCGGCGGCAAGCACGGCGAGGAGAGCGCTGCCATAGGCGAATACCGGGTTCCCCTGATGCGAAATCGCATAGGCCTGCACGTGATGCACAGCAAACGCGACGCTCATTGTCGTCAATAGCGACGTCGCGATCCCGCCGATGGAGGCCAACGCCAGTTGCAGCATCAACCCGAGTGCGGTAACCCCACCCGCTAGCATCGCAAGCCCAAGCATCTTTTTTCTCACGATCGATATGTTATCCATCGCCGTAACGCCTTCTCCCAGTGAGCCAAATGTGAGAAACGCCAGGACCACCGCCAGGAACACCCCGGCGAAGAAATCAAGGGAGTAGAGCTCAAACCGCCATTTGGAAGTCTTTGAAGTTACGATCCAGGCCCCCCAAAACAAGAAGGTCAGAAACGCCACGACGAGCGCAAAGTTCGTTGAATGAGGTAGCACCATCGAAGTCGGATTTCTCTCCTTCGCTCCGCCACGCCCGGAACTCTCCTCCGAGGATGTTTCCTCAGCGAAGCGAATCTTCTATAATACACCCCATGCCGAATCAACAACGGATCTGGATCAGAATGCGCGCCTTGGCAGTATTAGGGATAGTTACGTTTGCCGGTATCGCAGCCGCTCAAGATCGCCGGAAACTTGATGTAAACACCGAAACCGAAGCCGGAAAAGCTCTGCAGGCGATCGGCACCGAACAGGATGCCGGGAAGAAGGTGGCCTTAATGGAGGACTTCACCGCCAAGCACGCGCAGGACCCCGGCTACGCCTGGGTGCTCGGCCAACTCGAAGCCGCATACGTGAAGGCCCAGCAGTGGGACAAGGTTTTCCCCGTTGTCGAAAAGCTCGTTGGGTTCGACGCATCCGACGCCGAAATGGCCTACGGCGGATTGCAGGCCGCCGTAGGCAAGAACGATTCGGACCTGATCCTCAAGTGGGCCAACATCACTCGCGACGCTGCCCGCAAAGCGGAAAAAACACCCAAGCCGGAAGATGAAGACGAACTCCCGAACTGGGAGTACAGAGTCAAGTTTGCACAGCAGGTCCAGGAGCGCTGCGAGTACGAGGTCTACACCGCCGCCCTCCGCTCCGCCGATGCCGCCCAGAAGATTAAATTGATGGACGGACTTCTGGCCTTGAACCCCAAGACCCAGTATGGCGGGCAGTTGGACGAAGCCTACTTCGTCGCCTACCGCCAGATGGGCAACAACGAAAAAGCCATCGAGATCGCCAAAACCTCCGCGGATAAAGGCACAGCCAACGAAGACATGCTGCTGTTGCTCGCCAACAAGGCCTTTGAGGAAAAGCAACCCGACGCCGCCATCGCCTACTCCGACAAACTCGTCGAACTGATGAAAACAAAAGCGGCTCCGGAAGGCGTGAGCGCCGAAGACTGGACTAAGAAAAAAAATACGTCCATGGGTGCCGGGCTTTTCATCAAAGGGACCGTGCTGGCGCAGCAGAACAAACTGGCCGACGCCGATCCCGTTTTTCGCGAATCGCTCCCGTTTCTCGAAGGCAATGAGGCCCTGCTCGGCCCGGCCCTGTTCCAACTCGGACTGGCCAACTACAAGCTCGGCTCCGGCGCCAAGCCGAATATGAACCGCCTCCGGGACGCTCTCAAATACAACGCGATGGCCGGACAGATCAAGGGACCCCATCAGGCCCAGGCCAACAAGAACGCCACCGTAATCCGGCAACGCTACGGGCTCAAGTGAACATACTCGTTCCGAATCTCGGGTCAACGTCGTTCAAGTATCAGTTGATCGAGATGCCAGAGGAGCGTACCGCCGCGCGCGGACGCGCCGAACGAGTGAGCGACTATCCCGCCGCCATTCGCGAAATGGATACAGGCGGCGCGCGCGTCGACGCCGTAGCCTTCAAAACCGTCCATGGCGGCGAACGCTATCGCGGCACCTACAGAATCGACGGCGGTGTCATGGACGCGCTGCGGAAGTTCCTGCCCGTCGCACCCGCGCACAACGCGATCTACCTGGCGGGCATTGAGGCCTTCCAATCCGCGATGCCCGGCGTCGAGATGGTGGCCGCCTTTGAGACCGAATTCCACGCGACCATGCCTAACCGCGCCGCCCTCTATGGAGTCCCCCGGCGATGGCTCGAAAAGGCCGAAGTCCGCCATTACGGTTGCCACGGCGCTTCGCATCAGTACGTGAGTGAGCAGGTTCCCCGGATGCTCAGCCGTCCTGTTTCAAAGCTGGTGAGTTGTCACCTCGGCGGCAGTAGTTCGATGTGCGCCATCCTGAATGGCCTCTCCATCGATACCACCATGGGCTTCTCTCCCCAATCGGGTCTCGAGAACGCGACGCGCCACGGCGACCTCGATGCCTTCGCCGTGTTGTTCATGGCTGAGCGTTTCGGCATGTCGCCCCAGGAAATCCGCGACGAGTTGGCGGGCGGCGGCGGCCTGGCCGGAATATCCGGTATCCCCGGCGGAGATGTCAGGGATCTCGAAGCCGCTCAAACCGAACAGGCGCGCACCGCGCTCGACGTGCTCGCCTATCAGGTGCGAAAAACCATCGGCGCCTATGCGGCGGCGATGAACGGTCTGGACGCAATCGCGTTCACCGGAGGCATCGGCGAAAACGCCGCCGGGCTCCGTCGCCGGATTCTCGAAGGCATCAGCTTCCTGGGCGTCCGCCTTGGTTCAGCAAATGAATCGGGCGCCGGCGGCAGGATCGTATCGTCGGAGGGTTCCGCGGTCACCGTGGTTGTGCTCCGCACAAATGAGGAATTGGTGGTGGCGCGTCGCGCCTATCGATTGCTGACAGGAGACTGACGATGCGAACAGCGATTCTGGCTCTCATATTCACAGGCATGGCTGCCGCTCAATGGATTTCGTTGTCGCCGGAGCGCGCCATCGGCGAGCATTGGACCGTAGAGGGTGCGCCGCCGGAAATCTGGTCCCTCCATGGCGGTGTAATTCACTGCCTCGGAAAACCGAACGGATTCCTCCGCAGCCGCAAATCATACCGGAACTACGTGTTTCGCGCGGAATGGCGCTTCATCGCCGAAGGCTGGCAGGGCGCGCCGGCGGAATGGCCCAACGCAGGCTTCTTCATTCACGCGCAAGAGACCGCCGACCAGTGGCCCCGATCGCTCGAGGTCCAGGGGCATTTCGGCGAAGCCGGCAGCGTGTTCGGCGTCCGCGGCGGCAACATCGTGGGAGCACGGCGCGGCCCAATCGTAGAAAAGCGCCCGCGGTTCGGCGATTGGGACCGCTATGAAATCATCTCGCGCAACGGATTTGTGCGGGTAATCCTCAACGGCGAAGTGGTGAACGAGGGCTTTGCCGCCTCGCCCGCTGAAGGGAACATCTGCCTCCAGTCGGAAGGCTGGCCGGTGGAATACCGCAATCTGCGGATCCTCGAATTGAACACGGCGGGGTTTCCGGATCCAGTTGTGATCGAGCAGGACCTGCTGGAGGTGGCGCGTATCGCGATACAAGCCGTGGATGGCGAACGTCCCGACGCGGCATTGTTGAAGCGGCTCACTGGGCTCACCGGCTACGAATACAGCGTGAGTTTCTGGAAGCCTGTGCCCGGGAAAAAACTGGTCTCGCGCGTGATCGGGGGCAAGAGTGTACTCGGCGCCCCGGCGGACCAGCCTGGAGAAGTGGAGACGAGTTTCGAAATCCGAAAGGTCTTCGATCCCGGCCAGCGCATGACGGTGAAAGGCGATGGCTGGGTCGCGGTGCTGGCGCCGGCTCTGGACGCCAAGGGGAAGCCGGTAGGCATGCTGGAGATCGCCTGCCGCTTCGGCGGGCAATAGGGCGTTTCTACCGCCGCTGCCCGGGTTCGTCGGAACGAACCGGGATCGACACCGGTTCCATCGGTGGGCCCGGAGTGAACCAGTCACGGATGCGGGACCAGTGCGTCCGCGCAACCGACAGCCCCAGCATCAAAGGAATAAGCCCGAACGCCCCAAGCATCGCCTGATTGACGTTGAGGTTTTCCTTCCACATCCAGAACCAGCGGCCATAAACCAGCTCCACGTGTACCCAATACACCAGCAACGAAGTGGTGCCCAGTTGGGCCACCCAACTCCATTTGTGCCCCACCGCATAACGGGTCCACACATACGAGCAGGACAACAATCCGAGGATGATACCCGTCTTGATGAACACCAGCGCCGGGCTGTCCAGCCAGAAGTCGGACTTCGTGTAGATCGAATAGGGCAGATCGGCAAAGTACCGGGCCACCGCGATGAGCGCCAGCCCGCCGATCGCCGCCCACTGCATCAGGCGCTCGATCGAATCCTTGGAAACCGACCGCAACAGGCTGCCCGTGCTCACGCCAAAGGCGAGAAACGCGGCCCATGGAAAGAAGCCGAAAGAGCTGTAGTCGGGAACGATGTACACCGCAAGCGCACGCGGAACGCCGGACCAGTTGAGCGAACCGATCCACGGCGAAACCGCCGCAATCGCGATCCCCAGCACCGCGCAGAGCCGAACACGGTCCCGCGTCGTGAACACCGACATCACCGCCATCGCCGCAATCGCAAGACCCATGCAATTCAGGATGTCCACCTTGAACAGATCCGTCCATGGGCTCGACGGCTGGCCGAACAACCACAACTGGAACCGGAACGCGAAGGCCAGCGCGAACAAATATCCTGCCCGCTGCAGTGAGATCCACACCCGGCGCACTGGCGAAATCTGTTTTCGCTGCGCCGAGTCCATCAGAAACGCCAACGTCACTCCGGTCAGAAACAAAAACAGCGCCGGCGGCAATCCGCCCACAAACTGCGACAAGATGTATACCGAACTCTGCCGCCCCGCGCTATCGGTAAAGGAATGAAATACGTGGCCCTGTAGCATGATCACCGCTGCGATGCCGCGCAGCCAGTCAAGATAGGCCAAGCGCCGCGACGACGCGTGCACTGTTTCCGTTTTCGACGACAAAGGGGAATTCATGCGGAGTTATTGGCGCTGCGGATACTCACGCTTCACATCGGCCGGCAGCTTGATCTGAAGCTGGGCGCTGTCAATCACGGGGTTCAACTTGATCGCCGAATACGTCATGCGCATGTAATTGCCCGATGGCTCGAACAGCTTCTGCTGGATCGGATGCCCCGCATCGGCCGCGATCCACAGTTCGATCTTGGTGTAGTGCTCACGTACCTTATCGGACTTTGGGATCAATTCCAACCGCGAGGCTTTCAACGTTCCAACGTTTTCCTCGCCCATGTACTTGATGTTGTATGCACGAGCCAGTTCTTTCCCCGAGGCGCCGAAACCCAGCAACAGAAATTGCTCCACCAGCGATTTCTGCTTGCCCAAATCGAAAATCTGTACCGTGTTGATCTTTGGATTGAATACCTCAGCCGACCGGCTGCTGAATGCGATGAACCGCGGCTCCGGCTTGTTGAATTCGAGCAACACCCGCAGTTCCTTGCTTTTGCGAAGCATCGAAATCGCCCCGCCATCCAACGAATTGTCGTTGATGATCGCGGTGTGCATCACCCGTTCAAACCGGCCCGTGATTCCACGGAACAACGGTGCCTCACGATCCATGCGGGCAAGCACCTGCTCCAGCCCCGGCTGAGCCCAGACCAGGGACGAAAACAATAGGAGTGCAACAGGAGATTTCATCGGCCTCTGAAACTGAGACGCAGCCAACTACGGCCGGGTGTACACGATGTAGCCGCGAAGCTCTTTTTCTTCCTTGTCGTAGACCGGTTCCACCCGCTGCAGGTGCCGGTCGCGATTCCCCGCTTGAGAGCGGATGAGGCGTTCGAGTTCGGCGTCGCGGCCGACGCCCTCAAACCCGGCCATCACATCCGGATCTACCAGAAACGTGCTGGTATCCTGATGCGTCGACAGGAACAAAACTTGCTTGGGACGCGGCTGATCGCCAAATGTGGATCGCGGTGTCAGGAAGATGAACGCCAGAATCAGCCCCACCATGACGTCATACTGCCACGTGGCGCGCGCGTAGTCCCAAAGGACAAAACGTTTCAAGCCGGCGAAGAAGCCACCGCTCATATACTTCTCCAGTGTAGCTGATTCTACTGGCAGCCACCGGCCCCCGCAAAACAAGCCGAAACCGCCACAGTGATATAATCCTGGTCAAATCGAGCCGCTATGATCCGAACGCCGTTCGTCCTCTGTCTCGTCCTTGCTTTGCCTCCCGCCGGCGCCGAGCCCGTTAGCTTCTCCCGTCAAATAAAACCGTTGCTTTCCCGCCAGTGTGCCGCGTGCCATCAGCCCCAATCGAAGCAATCGGACCTTGTGGTCACCTCCTATGACGACTTCCGGAAAGGCGGCCGCAAAGGCCCCGCCTGGGTCGCCGGCAAACCCGGCGAAAGCGTCGTCATCCAGTACATCACCGGCAAAATCGAACCCCGCATGCCCATGGGAGGCAAGCCGCTCCCGGCCGACGTCATCGCCACGTTCCGCCAGTGGGTGGAAGAGGGCGCGAAAGACGACTCCGCTACTGCATCGAAAATATCTCAGAAACGCGAACCACCCGCCTACAAAGCCGCTCCTCTCGTAACCGCCTTCGCGTTCTCCCCGGACGGCAATCTGATGGCCGTGTCCGGCTACCACGAAATCCTGCTCTCCCAACCCGACGGAAAACTCGTCGGCCGCCTGGTTGGCGAATCCATGCGCATCCACTCGCTGTCATTCACCCCCGGCGGCAAGACCCTGGTCGCCGTCGGGGGCGACCCCGCCCGCATGGGCGAAGTCCAGATCTGGGACGTCGCCACCCGCAAGCTCCTGCACTCGATCGAAGCTTCCACCGACACCCTGTTCGGCGGATCCATTTCACCCGACGGCAAATTGCTCGCCTGCGGCGCCGCCGACAAAGCAATCCGCATCTACGATATCGAAAGCGGAAAGGAACTCCGCAAAATGGAGCATCACGAAGACTGGGTCTTTCAAACCGTCTTCGGCGTCGACGGCAAGCGCCTTGTCACCGTCGGCCGCGACCGCGCCGCCAAACTCATTGATACCGCCACCGGCCGCTTCATCGAAAACGTAAATCTCCTCCGCGACGCACTAACCGCCGTGGTGCGCCATCCGAAAAGGGATTGGGTCGCCATCGGCGGCGCCGAACGAATTCCCTATCTCTACCGGATGGACCGCCCGCGTGCCATGCGCATCGCCGACGATTCCACGCTCATCCGAAAATTCGAAAGGCAGGACGGTCCAATCCTCGCTCTCGCCATTTCCCCCGATGGCGCCAAGCTCGCCGTCGGCTCCGAAATCGGCGACGTGCGCGTCTACGATACCGAGACCGGCAACGTCACCGCCAACTGTTCCGGCCACGCCGGCGGAATCTATGCGCTGCAGTTCACCCCGGACGGCTCTCAGTTGGTCACCGGCGGCTTCGATGGGAAGCTCCGTTTCTATGACATGAAAGGTACGCTGGTGCGCGCATTCGTGGCCGCTCCGGTTGGCAAGGTCGAGGTGGCACGGCAATGATGCTTCGCGGATTGGCATTAGCACTCCTTTTATGCAGCGCGGCGATCGCCGAGCCGGCAATCAATAGCATGGAGCCCCACGGCGGCCAACGCGGCAAGTCACTAACTCTGATCCTCAAAGGGTCCGGACTCACCGACGGCGCCAAACTCGAAACGGCAATCCCCGGCGCCGTATCCCGCCTTGCCCCGCCCAAGGGAGCCGCTGAAGGCGCGGAGTTGCCTTTTCTCATCGAACTGAAGAAGGATGCTCCGGTGGGGCTCTATCCAGTCCGCGTGGTCACCGAAGAGGGCATCTCCAACGTTGTCCTGTTTTCCGTCGGCGTCTTCCCTGAAATCGAGGAGCGCGAAGCCGCCACTCCCAAGGCCACCAACGGAGACGTCAAGTCCGCCGAGCATCTGGACTCCCTCCCCGCCACCATCAACGGCACCCTCACGCCCGCCGACGTCGATCTCTACGCCTTCACCGTCAAAGCGCCCCGCAAGTTGGTGTTTGAAGTGGAGGCAGCCGCGGCCGCAAGCGCGATCGACCCCGCCATCGAGATCCTCGATTCGGCAGGCCGCGCCATCGCCCACAACGACGACGCCGAACCAGCCGGCATCGATTCCCGTCTCGAGCATTCCTTCGCCAAAGCCGGAACTTACTTTGTCCGGATTCACGATTCCAAGTACAGTGCGCAGAAGGATAACTTCTACCGGCTCAAGATCGGCTCCTATCCGTTTCACGAAGCCATGTTTCCCTTGGGCGCAAAGCGCGGCCAACCCGCGGCCGTGGAGTTGATCGGCGGCAATCTCGCCAGGAACGCCCGCATCACTGTCGATACCAATTCCCCACGCAGATTTGTCCCCGCCCTTCTCGAAGGCTCCGCTTCCCTGCCCGCCCTGTTCGAGCTCAGCGACAAAGCCGAAGCCATGGAACCGGAAAACGAAACCGGGATCAAGGCCCTCCTCCCCGGAGGCATCGTCAACGGCCGAATCGGGAAGCCGGGAGAAGTGGATAAGTACCGTCTCGCTGTGAAGGCCGGCGAGGAATGGATCGTCGCCGTCACCGCCTCATCCACCGGCGCATCGTTCCTCGATGCCATCGTTACCGTGACCGACGCGGAGGGCAAGAAGATCGAATCACGCGACGACCTCGGCGGTTCCGATCCGGTGATCCCCTTCACGGTGCCCAAGGGCGTCGCCGAAGTGATCGTCGCCATTGAAGATCTCCAGGGCCGCGGCGGACCCGGTTTCGCCTATCGGCTGGAGACCCGCAAAGAAATGGCCGACTTCGAAGTTACTTTGATCACACCGTATGTCAACGTTCCAGCGGGCGGCACCGAAATCGTCCAGGCGCGGATCCAGCGGCGCGGCTATGACGGGCCCATGCGCCTCTGGATCGAGAACCTCCCCGACGGCTTCGCCCAAGCCGGCGGAACCGTAGCGCCCTCGGCGGCTTCCCAGCGGTTTGACGATCCCAATCCAAGGTTCGGCTCCAACACGTCCACCATCACAATCACCGCCGATCCCGGCGTCGCCCCGCAAACGGCCCAATTGCGTGTTGTCGCCATCGCCGCCATTGAGGGCGGCGCTAGCATCGTACGCGAGGCAATCGGCCCGGGATTGGTCACCGCCGTCAAAGGCGGACGCGGCAGCAGCGTCACCGCGCAATGGCTCGAAATGCCGCTGCTAATGGGCGTAGCGCGATCCACGGGAGCAAAACTCACCACGCCTCTCTCCCATGCGCGTCTGGCGCAGGGCGTCGAATATCCGCTAGTGGTGAAGCTGACCGGAGCCACCATGAAGAACATGGGCCTGCGCCAGAACGTCGCCACGCAGGTGGGAAACCTTCGCATCAATCAAGGGCCCTCTGCCAAGTCGCCCAACGAAGGCACGCTCTATGTGAACACGAACTTCGCCACGCCAACCACAAGCTTCGACTTTCTGCCGCAGGTTACCGTAAATGTCGACGGCAAATCGGTGGACGTTTACGCGCCGATGGTGACCTTCGAAGTGGTGCCGGGATATCAGGTGTGGCCAAACACCAAGGAATGGAAATTGCCGCCCGGCGCCAAAGTGGAAATCGCCGGCAAAGTTCATCGCGAGCCGACCTTCGAAGGAGGCTTGGTGAAGATCGGCATGCAGGACTTGCCCGACGGCGTTACCTGCGCTGCCGCGGAAGTCCCCGCCGGCGAACTGGATTTCACCCTTACCTGCTCCGCCGCGATGTCGGCCACTAAGGGAGCCCACGAAGTTCGCGTCGCATCCGAGGCGCCCGATACCGGCCGAAAGGCTAAAGATACTTACAAAGGTCCGGACGTGACCGGAAAACTGAGGATTGAATGAAAATCGCACTCCTGGGATTGAGTTCGCTGATAGTCGCGCTGGGGGCGCCGCTGTCTTACGTCAAGGATATTCAGCCTATCATCAACAAGGCGAGTTGCACATCCGGCCCATGCCACGGCGGCGCCAAGGGCAAGAACGGCTTCAAGCTTTCCCTCCGCGGCTACGACCCTGAGTTCGACTACCGCGCCATCGTGCACGAGATGTCCGGCCGCCGGTGGAATCGTAGCGAACCGGCAAAGAGCCTGATTCTCTTAAAGCCAGCCATGGAATTGGCGCACGGTGGAGGAATGCGCCTGGAGCAAGGTTCAGACCGCTATAACACCGTCCTCGAATGGATCTCGCAAGGTGCGCCGTTTGGCGACCCCGTGTCCGGCGCAGTCACCAAACTCGAAGAAATCCGCCCGAAGTGTTCGCGCCGAAACCTGGCGTGGAACAGCAGTTACGCGTGGTAGCCCACTTTGCCGATGGTTCCAGCCGTGATGTAACCAAGCTCGCCGGCTACAGCTCGAACACCCCGCAAAACGCCGACGTGAACGAAGACGGGCTCATCAAAACTCTCCGAACCGGCGAATCGGCAATGCTGGTTCGATACGAGGGCAAGCTTTCCGTAATCAACGTAACCGCGATTACGGACCGGGCCGGTTTCGCCTGGAAGCCCCTGCCCGAGCATAACTATATCGACAAGCATGTCAATGCAAAGCTGCAGCGCTTGAAGTTACTGCCGTCCGCCATCGCTACCGATGCCGAATTCCTTCGCAGAGCGTATTTCGATTTGATCGGTCTCCCTCCCACTCCCGAGGATGTAAGCGCCTTTCTTGCAGACAAGGCCCCATCCAGGCAGAAGCGGTCCGTGGCGATCGATCGACTACTCGAACGGCCCGAGTTCGTCAATCACTGGGCCGTCAAGTGGAGTGACCTGCTGCAGGTCAACCGTCTCAAGCTCGGCGACAAAGGCGTATGGGCCTTCCGCGATTGGATCCGTGAATCGCTCGGCGAAAACAAACCCTACGACAAGATGGTCCGCGAACTGCTAACCGCGCGCGGATCCACGCACCGGAACCCTCCGGCGAATTTCTTCCGCTTCACCAAGGAACCTAAGGTGGCCATGGAGACAACCACCCAGCTGTTCCTCGGCGTGCGCATGGTCTGCGCGCAGTGCCACGACCATCCATTCGAGCAGTGGACGCAGAACCAGTACTACAACCTCACTGCGTTCTTCGGAAAGATGGCCGTGAAGGGCGGCGACAATCCCGACGAACAGGTCGTCTACGACAAACGCGAGGAATTCGACATCTTGCATCCAAAAGACTCCCGAGTGATGCCCGCCAAGTTCCTCTATGACGTCAAGAACATCGATCTACGCGAGGAAGCCCTCCGCGAATCCTTGGGCGCATGGATCACGTCAAAGGACAATACCCTATTCGCCAAGTCTCTCGTGAACCGTTTCTGGAGTTATTTCTTCTCTCGCGGAATTATCGATCCCGTTGACGACATTCGGGCATCGAACCCGCCCACCAACCCGGCGCTGCTCGACGCCCTCACCGCTGATTTCATCGCCCACGATTACGATTTGAAACACCTCATTCGCACGATAGTAAACTCACGGACCTACCAGTTGAGTTACTCCACCAACGAATGGAACGAAGGCGATGAGGTGAATTACTCGCACTTCCTTCCACGCAGGTTGTCGTCTGAACAAATGTTCGACGCCGTGCATCTGGCGGCCGGCGCCAAGCCGAAAATTGAAGGAGTGCCGGCCGATTCCCTGGCCCAGGATATACCGGACCCCACCATCGGCAAAGGCGGCTTCCTCGATGTATTCGGACGGCCTGAACGCCAAACCTCGTGCGAATGCGAACGCCGCGCTGACGTCAGTCTCGTACAGGCACTCAGTCTGCTCAACGGCGAAACCATCGCCGAGGCGATCGCGGATCCGGAAGGCCGCATCGCCAAGCTCATTCTCGGCGGCGCAACGGACCGGAAATTGATCGAAGAAATCTATGCCGCGACTCTCGGCCGCCTGCCGGACGCCGCGGAACTCGATCGGTCACTCACCTACATCGGCAAGGGAGTAAGCGCCGGCACAGGCCGCGCCGAACGTGCCCAGGACCTCATGTGGGCACTCTTCAATTCGAACGCGTTCTTATTCAATCGATAAGCTACCAATCGGCGTCAATGGCCAGCGTGTGGACCGCAGGCTCCTCGTGTTCTTCGAACTCGATCTTACCAAGCGCGGCATCTTCGATCCGGGCTCCACGCAAATAGGTCCAGATCGCGAGCAGCAGGCCGAACAGAGTAAGTGTGTAAGAAGGCTCCTCTAGTGGCCTGTCGCTGAGTAACCATTAGCATGCGGGTAGCGTCCTTTCGGCATGCCTTTCCATGCGGAACCAGTGAGCCTGAGCCCTGAAGAGCAGAG
>JBGSME010000789.1:0-4719 GCA_041740335.1 Bryobacteraceae bacterium
GCGCATGGCGCCGTCCATGGCCTGGTTGATGAGAGCAAGCTGCGTGGGATCAAGCCCGATCAGCCTGGGAGCGAGTTCGGCGATGCCGGCCCGTGCCCCGGCGGCGTAGGCCGGCAGATAGGCCGCGCCGAGCGGGCAGACTTCGCCATAGCCGGTGACCCCGTCATCGGTCCGGACCTCAACCACGGTGGAGTCAAAGATCTCAACGGAGTTACCGCCGGACCATTTGTAGCTGCCTTCATGCAGGGGCAGATCAACCTGGTAGCACTTGATATGGGTGATGACCATCGATTTTCCTATGTGCCGCTCACTCCCGGCGCAGGTAACGATACCATAGGCCGGCGCTCCCACCGTGGCGCCTGGGCTGTTGCACTGCGGTGTGCGGGAAACACGTCCAATTGCACCTGGCAACAATGTATCGAACTACAATCCCTCCATTATCGAACCCGAGCGGCGGTATGGTGGATAAATGGAAATCACGTCGACCGGTAGCGGGTTTCGCCGCGACGGCATCCACGAGCGGCAGTTGCGCGTGGGAGCGCGCCATTCCCGGTAGTCTATGAAACCGCTACTTCTCGTTCTGCTAGTGAGCGAACTGACCGCAGGCGAGCCGTCACCGGAAGTGCGTCCGCTGCTGGACCAATACTGCGCCGGCTGCCATTCGGGAGCCAAGGCCGCCGCTGGAGTGAATCTGCGCGGTGACGTGAGACTTGCGGTATGGCACAAGGCGCTGCAGATGGTGGAAGCCGGACAGATGCCACCGGCAGGGGTGCCGAAGCCGTCAGCGAGCGAGCGTGAGAAGATTCAGTCGGCCCTTGAGGCGCTGCTCGAAAGCCCGGAGCAGCGCAATCCCGGGCGTCCGGTGCTGCGCCGTCTCACGCGACTCGAATACAACAACACGATCCGTGACTTGCTCGGGTTGGACACGGACCTGTTCATGTTCCCGGAGCGGCTACCCTATACGAAAGAGTACTTCACTCCCTGGTTGAACACGCTGCCGCGGCAGGTGGATGTCGGCACGATCGAGTACGGCAACAAGATCCCCGTGCTGCTGCGCTATTCCAGCCTGCTGGCGGATAACCGCGCCGAGTACGGGTTCACCAATCGTGGCGATGCACTCAACCTGTCCCCGCTGCTGATGGAGAAGTATCTGGCCGTGGCCACCGAGATTGTCAACATGCCGGATCTTGTCATGCGCAGCCCGGCCGTGCGGCTATTGCTGGCGCCGACTGGGAACCGTGTGCCTCGCCATGTGGTGCGGGTGCGATTCACAGCGCTTCTCAACCGGGCCTTCCGCCGGCCCGTTTCCGGCAAGGAAGTGGAAACCTACTTGGCTCCCTTCGATTCGGCAATCGGACGCGGGGAGCCGTTGGAGAGAGCCATCAAGGAGAGCCTTCGTGCGATTCTCTGTTCGCCAAGCCTGATCTACATCAGTGAAGCCCCGGGAACACGCCCCCTCACGAGTTGGGAACTGGCCAGCCGCCTGTCCTACTTTCTCTGGGCCAGCATGCCGGATGAGGAAATCTTCGCGCTCGCCGCCGAGGGCTCCCTTACTGATCCGGCTGCATTGGAGTCCCAGGCCCGGCGCATGCTGAAGAACCGAAAGGTGCGGGAACTTTCCGAAACGTTCTATTTTCAGTGGCTGCAATTGAACGAACTCGCCAGCGTGCAGCCGGACCTGGAGAAGTTCCCAAACTACTACGGCAACGACGCCTTCGGAACGAACAAGTTCAACCTCGGCACTGATATGTTGACCGAAGCCCTGCTGCTGTTTGAGACGGTGTTGACGGAAGATCGCAGTGTGCTGGATTTCCTGGATGCGCGCTATGCCTGGCTCAATCACAAGTTGATCCGGCACTATGGACTCGCACAGGCATTCCCCAAGCAAATGCTGGAGGCGAAACGCCTAGGCCCGGCGGCGAACAGCCGCTGGTACAAACTACTGCTGCCGGACCGGACACGGGGCGGGGTTCTGACGATGGGCGCCCCTCTAGTGCTGACTTCGACGCCGCTCCGGACGAGTCCCGTGTTTCGCGGAGCCTGGATTCTGGAGACCGTATTCAACCGGCCCCCACCGCCCCCGCCCAATGTGACCATTCCGCCGCTCGACGGGTCACAAGCGAGCGAGGCGGGCCTAAGTGTGCGACAGCAGGTGGAGGAGCACCGCCGCAATCCGGCCTGCGGGTCATGCCATGACCGCATGGATCCGCTGGGCTTTGCATTGGAAAACTTTGACGCGATCGGCGCGTGGCGTACCCGGGACGGGAGCCACGCCGTGGACCCATCAGGCGCGTTGTCGCACGGCCGTGTGTTCTCAACGGTGGAGCAGTTCAAGGATGCCCTGCTCGGCAGGCGCGAAGAGTTCGTGCGCGGCTTCGTGGAGCACCTGCTCTCCTATGCGCTTGGCCGCAAGCTGGAGTACTATGATGCGCCGGTCGTGAAGCAGATCGTGCAAAACTCCGCGGCGAGTGACTTCCGCATCTCGCATGTTGTTAGCGAGGTCGTGAAGAGTGAGCCGTTCCGGTATATTCAGGACCAGGAGCCAAACCGATGAGGAAGCCACTTTCTCGAAGAACCGTTCTTCGCGGCGCGGGCGCAATGCTCGCTCTGCCGTGGCTACAGGCGATGGCTGCGCCGTCACGACGGGTGCGTCGCGCCGCGTTCCTGTACATTCCGAACGGTGTCATCCAAGCCGCGTGGACTCCCATGGACGCCGGCCGCGCGTACCAGTTGCCTTATTCCCTCGCACCCTTGGAAAAGGTGCGGCAGCATGTCATGGTCGTGTCCGGGCTGGATCGCACCTATGTCTCCGGTACCGGTGTACATGCCCAGTGCGGCTCGTGCTGGCTAACCAGTTCACCGCCAACGCAAGCCTTGGACGGCGGTTTCCCGACGAATCTCTCGCTCGACCAGATGCTGGCGCAGGAGTTCGCCGAGGACACGGTCTTCCCTTCCTTGGAGTTGAGCTGCAACGACCGCAATGATAATAAGGAGACGCGCTACTTCGAGTCGATCTCCTGGATCGCACCCGGCTACGCGGCCAACGTGGAGAAGGACCCGCGCGCCGTGTTTCGGCGGTTGTTTGGAGATCCGCAGGCGGACAAAGGGTTTCGCGGCGTCCTCGACGCGGTGCTGGCCGATGCCCGCGGACTCAATGCAAAGCTTGGCCGGGAGGACCAGGCCAAGCTGGATGAGTACCTCACCTCCGTGCGCTCCATTGAGAAGCGCATTGAGAGGGCGGCGCGGGCGGCGGCGCAACGGGGCAAGCCACCCATCCCGGAGCCCGAGGGGATTCCGGAAGACCGCGGCGCCTACATCCGCCTGATGATGGATCTCCTGATCGTGGCCTTCCAGCAGGACGTCACGCGCGTGGCTACGCTAGTGATTGACCCCGAACGTTGGGACTCGCCGCGCACCTACCACGGCGTTTTGGATAAGCCCGAGGATCACCACGGCCTCACGCATACCAAGGGCGAGGAAGCGAAAGCGAAGCTGACGAAGATCGATCGGTTCCATGTGCAGCAATATGCTTACTTGGTGGAGAAGATGGCATCGCTACGGGAGGGCGAAGTGACCTTGCTGACCAACAGCATGGTCGCGATGGGTTCCGGGCTCGGCGATGGATCCGTCCACAGCTACAAAGACCTCCCGCTGCTTATCGCCGGATCGGGCGGCGGCAGGTTGCGCGCCGGCGAACATGTGAAATGCAAGCAGGGCACGCCGCTTGCCAACATGTGGCTGACCGTGTTGCAGGCCGCGGGTGCGCGGAAGGAACGCTTCGCCGACAGTGCGCGCGTGCTCACCGAAGTTCTGGCCTGACGTAGCTTCGTGGAGCCCGTCCGATGAAAGGGGATGGCAGCTTTTTCGACCCGCGCCGCCGAACGCCCGGAGACTGTGAAAGAATTAGAAGTCGAGTTTACGCGATGGAGGACAGCGATGCCGGATCCGGTGTCGTAACAGTGATGCGTCGAATCGTCAATTCAATCTGGCTTGCCGCGTCGATACTCCCGGCCTTGGCAGCCGACACCGCTTTCTTCGAACGGAAGGTCCGGCCGGTGCTCGCCGAAGAGTGCTGGAGTTGCCACTCCAACAATTCGAAGATCGCGTTCGCTGGCTTGCGGCTGGATACGAAGGCCAACCTCGCCAAGGGCGCCGACGCCGGGCCGGTCATCGCTCCCGGCGATCCCGAAGCCAGCCGGTTGTACCTGGCTCTGCTCTACACCGGCACGGCCAGGATGCCGCCCTCGGGCAAGCTCTCCGAAGAGGTGATTGCCGACTTCCGCCAGTGGATCGCCGAAGGTGCGTCTTGGCCCGACGATCCAGCCGGTGAAGCGAGTACAATCACGGCATCCGCGGCTGCGAAAGCCAGTGAGCATTGGGCCTGGCGTCCGGTGGCGAATCCTGCTGTGCCAACGGTCCGGAACGAATCCTGGCCCACCGGCGACATCGACCGCTTCATCCTCGCGGCACTCGAAGCCAGGCGTCTCGCCCCAAACCCCGCTGTCTCGCCCGCCGCCTGGCTCCGTCGCGTCACGCTCGATCTTACCGGTCTTCCTCCCACGCTCGACGAACAGCAAGCCTTTGAAAAAAACCCGTCGTACGAGCAGACCGTCGATCGCCTTCTCGCCTCGAAAACCTTCGGAGAGCGATGGGGCCGCCATTGGCTCGACCAGACCTACTTCGCCGACAACATCGAAATCGGACGCCGCGTTCCCGCCC
>JBGSME010000790.1:0-4336 GCA_041740335.1 Bryobacteraceae bacterium
GCTGCCATGTGCGGCCGCCGTCAGACGAGACGCTCTGGCCGATCCCCATCGTGGTTCTTATCAGCATCCAGAGACTGCCATCGCGCCGCTCGATCAACATGTGTTCGTCCACGCGCGTACTCGGTGCACGGGCTTGTCCGATACGCTCGAAGGTCTTTCCCCGATCCCTGGATCGATAGACGTTGGATCCGCGCTCCTCGCCAAGATCATGCTCCAGCATTCGTCTCGTGTACGGCGAAAGCTCCTCGTCGGTGAACACGATATTCGGGACATTCGTGCTGTCCCGCCAAAGGCCGGCCGGCAATAGCCAGTCACCGTTCCGCAGAACGGTCGGCTTGTTCAACATGATCCCGTCGGCGATCCGGCGGGGATCCGACCACTTCGGATTTGCCGATTCCGGGTTGTCGGTGACCATCGCCCAGACTCCCATCCGGCCATCCTGCAAGCCGGCGCTCTGCGCCCAGAAAAACCACATCCGGCGCTGGGGATCGATCCACAGGCAGGGGTCATACGTGTGGACGAAGTCTCCAGGTTGAACAACCAGTTTCTCCGGCCACGTCTTTCCGCCGTCACCGCTCGTCGCCAGAACCACATAACTGAACGGGCTCTCAACGCCCCTTGGACCCTTGCCGGTATACCAAGCGGCCCAAAGGCGGCCCTTCGGCGTCCTTTCAATACCCGGCACGCCCTGCGCGCCTCTCGAGCTCTTCACGTGATCCGGCCCGAAGTTGGTGATGATCCGCGGGGGCTGCAGCGCAAGATCGGGCAGCGATGATTGGGCGTGCGCCGCGCCCGGGCCCATAAACGCCAGCAGGATCAGGAAAAAGTTCTGCAATATCCGCATACTTGCATTTTCAATGTTACAGACACTGCGGCCAAGTTTCTCGGTGGAGTTTGCGCCACCGTCCAATGATCTTCCACTCTGGCCCCGCGCGGAACGCGATGGGCAATGCGATCCACTACACGCTGGCAGGCTGGGGCCGGCCGATCGACGCATCGAGCCAGTATTTCACCGGGATCCGACGATTGGAAGTGCTTTCGGAATTCTTCCGCCGCGCAGACAGGACCTGGATGATGCTGCGCCTCCGGCGAGATGAGGTTGGCGCCGACGTCACGACGGACCCGGACAAGCTCCGCGAAGCTGACGAGGAGATCGCCGCGTTGGAGAAGGCGATGAACGAGAATCGCGCCGCGACCGGCGCGCAGCTACTCTTTCCGTGAGCTTGCTCGCGCATCCTCAACAGCCTTTTGACGACGCCTTAACCGAACGTTGATTCTGAAGACCAGTAGGCGATGGTGCGTGACGCGGCAGCCGACCGCATGTGACACCCGGTGGAGACGGCTGCTCGTGGACCATTCCGTGAAGGGGATTCAAGTTCATGACGCCCGAATCGCGGCGGCGATGCAAGTTCATGGCATCGGCCAGTTGCGAACGTACAACCTACGCGATTTTGGCCGCTATGGAAGCATCACTCCCATTCTTCCCGGGGAGGGAAAGTGAACGAAGGCGGAGGCCTTGCCCTGCTGCCTTGCCCCGGAAGGGGGCACTGTCGACCGCGTATACAGTACTACCAACTTCCTCCTCGATCTGATCCTCGACTTCTTGGGCACTTGCACTACATCTGCCCGCCCGTCTGATACTGCCGCAACCGGTTCTCGATATCGTAAACCGATCCCGAAGCCGGCGACTGGTTCCCGTTCGCATCGTACGTAAACCCATTGATCGGGTTGGTAGACGCGTTCACCGTGAACGAATGCGTTGGCCCGGACCCCTTCGTCAACGCCTGCGTCAACTTGTTCCCAAACCCATCGTAACCAAACGACAAACCCCACCCCGTCCCCGTCGTGGACGCCGCGATCAGCCGATTCAGTGCGTCGTAGGTGTAGTTCACCTCCTCGCCCGTCACCCAATCTTTCGCCTTCGTGATGCGCCCATTGTTCTGCGTTGCCGAGAACGTATACTCCCAATCCGCAGCGCCGGGCACAGTGATCCGCTTCAACTGATTCAGCTCATTGTACTGCCGCGTCTCCGTCCAACCCTCGTACGTCATCTGCGTCATCTGCGACGCCGCGTTATACGCCACTCCGCTCACGATCGACCCCGAAACCCCCTCCTGCGTCATCCCCGTGTACCGAGCCAACGCATCCAGCGTGTACTTGTACCTCGGCCCGGCGGTCGCCCCGCCAATGCCCGTCGCCGGATACCGTTGCGCCAGCATCTGCCCTTCGCCATCGTAATCCATCGTCGCTTCCAGACTTGCCGTCGTGTAGTTGCCGAATTGGTCCTTCTTGTTTACCGTCAGCTTCTTCTTCGCCAACGCTCCAGCCGCCGTGTAGTTAAAGCACTCGGTGAACGACATATTCTGCCCGTTCTCGTCCGTACTCTGTTGCGTCACCTTCGCCGGACGCCCTTGCGCGTTCACTCCGCAATTCGGATCAAGATCGGTGTCGTAACGAATCTCCATGTTCTGATTCGGGTCCGCACTTCCCGTGGCCGTCGGATAGCGGTTGATGCTCGCCAGTCGTTGGAACGTCAGTTCGTAGCTATACGCCACCTTTTGGTTCTTCGCATCGATCTTGGTGGCGATCTGCCCGTTTGAGTTATACGTGTAACTAACCGTCCCCGTCTCCGGATTCGTCGCGCTCTGCAACTGCCCCAACGAGTTATACGAAAACGTCCGCGTCTGCGTCCCGGACGGCCTCACCATCGTCACCGTCAACAACTTCCCGAGCGTCGAATACGTGTACGCCGTGTCCCACGTCCCCCCCCCCGCCGGATTCGGCTCCGTCACCGTCACCAGTTCGCCCAGCGCATTCGTCGTGAACGTCTTCCACTTCCCCGCCGGATCCGTCGACTTCACCTGATTCGCCCCCACCGCCGGGGCATACGCATACAACGTGCTCCCGGCGTTCGCGGGCTGCTTCACTTCCGTCGTCCGCCCCAGTTCATCGTAGAAGTACTCGGTCCAGCACTTGATTCCACCCGGCGCATACGGCCGGCTCACCTTCTTCACCTTGCCCATCGGCGAGCACGCGCACGCCTCATACTCGGTCTCTACCGTCGAAATCAGCGTCGATCCTGCCTTCGTCTCCACCTTGATCGGGCGTCCGAATCCATCGTACGTCGTCACCAAAACCCGGTCAACCGTTCCTCCGCCTCCGCCTCCCGGAATCGCGACTATGTAGTTGGTCCGCGACTGGGTCCAAGCCGGATACGTCCCCGCTACGCTATACGTCAACGCTGCTCCCGCCCCATGCGGAGAAGTCGCACTGGCCGGGCGCGCGTAGGCGTCGTAAGTCATCGAACTCGTCGCATTGTTCGGACCCGTCTCGTTCGTCAGCCCCAGAAACGAGTTGTACTGCATCGTGGTCTGCTTCGCGGTGTCCCCGTTCGGCGTGATCGCCGACGGCACCGTATTGTTGTGCGTCGGGTCCGGCGCGTACGCAATCGTCAGCCCGCCTTGTGTCGCCGACGAAACCGTCCCAGTGATATCGTACTGCACCGTCGAAGTGATACCCAGCCGCGTCACGCTTGTCGCGTTTCCGCGATAAGTGCAGCCCGTCCCGAAGTTCGCCGAATCGTGCTGTTGCAAGCCGGTGCGGTCACTCCGGTATCTTGGCGTAGAGGCACCTTCACGCATCAGTCCTCTGGCCTAAATCGAAGCGACGGATGGTCCTCGGGGAGGAGGCGCTTGGGGTATAGGTTGTTTGGGTCCGGCGGAGGCAAATCAAGCTCTACGACACACCAGTCGCCTACCCTAGTGGGTAGCGTGCGGCGGCCGTGTGCGCTCGCACTGGCTCTGGGTTTCGCGCCGTCGCCTTGAACCAGTGCGATCGCTTTTGTTTTGCCACTCTGCTCTTGGCTCACAACGACAATCGCGGCGCTATCTGGACTGCAACAAGCACTCTGGATCATGCCCGCCTGGAGGTCGCGAAAACCAGCCTCAGCGCAGAAGACGGGTAACTCCTCTTCGCAACTCCCAAGGCGCCTCCGTCGCACAATCTTCGAATAGAACGGAACGACCTCGGGTCGCCGATACAATGCCGATTCCGGCGGCTTGGCTTGAGCCGCTAGAATTGCCATACACTGCCCTCCGTTCAACCGGGTTGTCAACTCAGCGTCTGCACCAACGAGAAGGTCATACTGTTTCGAGAAACTTCTGGCAAGCCCGCAAAGAACCTCCAAATCGAGATCTCGCGCAGCGTAGGCGGCACGCAACCGACTCCAGATCTCCTGGTTCTTCGCGCCTTCATTGATGAGAATTCTAAGCGTCGGATCCCTCAGCTTTCTAGGCAGACGAAGTAGCTCCTCAATACAGAGATCCTTCTTTCGGCC
>JBGSME010000791.1:0-4534 GCA_041740335.1 Bryobacteraceae bacterium
TCCATCGGCAATCACCAGCGCCTGTCGGTCGAGTGCGTACGTTTCCCCGTTCAGCGCCGTCATCGATTCCCCATCCCGCGCCAGTCGAACGAAGATCGTGCCTCCAGAGAGCTTGTCATGATCGAACGCGTGCGTCGGCTGCGCCAGTTCCACCGCCAGATAGTTCGTCACGTCGACGACGTTGTTGATCGGGTTCAGGCCAAGCGCTTCCAGCCGGTACTGCAGCCATAGCGGCGATGGCTGCACTGTCACGTTATCGAACACCAGTGCGCTATAGCGCGGGCACAAGGCCAAGTTCTCAATCTCCACACCGATGGCCGCTTCCTCTGATCCCGGCAACAGCGACAGATCCACCGGATCTCCCAGCGTTCCGCCTGCCACCGCCGCCACTTCGCGCGCCATCCCTACATGCCCCCAGAGATCCGGACGATGCGTGAGGGACTTGTTGTCGATCTCCAGAATCCAATCCGGCTCGCACCCCGGAATCGGATCCCCTGCCGCAACTCCGGTCAATTCCAGAATCCCGTCCTGATCCCGGTTCAACCCCAACTCCGCCCCGCTCGCGAGCATCCCCTCGGACTCGACACCCGCAATCACCGCCTTCTCAATCCGCTTGCCGCCCACCGTTACGCCCGGCGGCACATACGCCGTCACCATCCCCGCCCGGCAATTCGGCGCGCCGCACACCACCACCTTCGTACCTCCTCCCCCAATCTCCACCGTGGCCTTCACATTGTGCGAACCCGCAATCGGTTCCACCGCCACAATCGCCGCCGCGCGCACCGCGCGCAAATGCCCGCCCACCTCCTCCACGCCCTCCTGTTCGGCGGTCCGTGTCGTGATCAGCAGAGCCAGTTGTTGCGGCGGGGTTTCGATACCGCCGGCCAGTTCGGAAAGCCAGTTGACGGAAAAGCGCATAGCACCAGTTCAGAATTGATTTAAGAAACGCAGGTCGCCACCCTGCAGCAGACGAATATCGTCGATCGCGTACCGCATCATCGCCAGCCGCGTTAGCCCCAGCCCGAACGCGAAACCATTCCACCGTTCCGGATCGATCCCACCCATCCGCAGCACGCTCGGATGCACCAGTCCGCACGGCAGCAGTTCCAGCCATCCGCTCTGTTTGCACACCGGACAGCCTTTCCCCTCGCACAGCAGACAGTGAATGTCCAACTCGAATCCAGGTTCCACAAACGGGAAATATCCCGGACGCAGCCGCACCGTCGCCTCGCGGTGAAAGATCCCGCGCAGCAGCGTCTTCATGAAGTAGATCAGGTGCGCCACCGAAACGTCGCGATCCACCATCATCCCCTCGAGTTGATAAAATGTGTGTTCGTGGCTCGGGTCCACCTCTTCGTTCCGGAAAACTCGCCCCGGCGCGATCATCCGCAGCGGCGGACCAAACCGCTGCATCCCCCGCACCTGCACCGGCGATGTGTGCGTCCGCAAAAGGTGGCTGCCTCCGTCGAGCCAAAACGTATCCTGCATATCGCGCGCCGGATGGTCCGGCGGAATGTTCAGCGCGTCGAAGTTGTTGTACTCGCTTTCCACTTCCGGTCCGCTCAGCACCGCGAATCCCATCGACACAAACAGATCTTCAATCTCCCGCTGCACAATCGTCACCGGATGCAGTGACCCCGGCCGCACGCCCGGCGCCGGAATCGTCAGGTCCAGCCACTCGCTGTCCAGCCGCTGTTTGAGCGCCGCTTCCTCGAACTTCGCCTTCCGGGCCGTCAGCGCCGCTTCCACAGACTGTTTGGCTTCGTTCAGCAGCTTTCCCGTGGCCGCCCGATCCTCCGCAGTGAGCTTCCCCATCTCCTTGCTGATGCTGTTCAGGGATCCCTTTCGCCCCAGGACCTCCACGCGCACCAACTCTAGCTCCTCGAGCGAAGCCGCCCCCTCCACCCGCGCCAGGGCCGAATCCCGAAGCTCGATCAATCCACCAGCGTTCATGAACCAGCCTTGCCCGCCGCCGGGGCGGCAAGAAAGATCGCTCCGCCCGGCGTCACTTCATGCGCCAGATGGTTCACATAGAACAGCACCACGGCCGCCGGAAAACGCGAAGCGAATTCGTCATAGGCGCGCTGCTGCCACCCATCGGTCAGGTACTTCGCCACATCGGCATCTTTGTCGAAAAAACCGTCCTGATGCGGGACGCCCAGAAAATCGAGCACCGCCACAATCAGATCGAGATGCGACACCAGTATCGCCTGGCTCAAATCGGTTGCCAGATCCTCCTCGGTCGCCTCCAGCCGCGCAAACACCTTGGGTCCGGAGCGCCGCAGCGCCTCCTGATTCAGCTTCCCTAGATGGAGTCGCGTCTTGATGCGGTCAAAAAGCTTGTAAGTTCGTAGCTTGCCTAACGATATCCGGCTCAGACAACCCTGCAGGTTCTCCGCGCCCAGATCCGTGAAAATCTGACTCAACGGCATGTCCTCTCAGGGTAGCATTTGGACACCCGTACTCGCCTTGACCCTTCGGCCACACCTCGCTTGCGCTACAATAACCCCTTTGGACAGAAACAGGTGGACAGACAAGGCATGAGTTGCGTCATCGTTCTCGGAGCCCAGTGGGGCGATGAGGGCAAAGGTAAAATCGTCGATCTCTTCGCTGAAAGGTTCGACATCGTCGCCCGCTACCAGGGTGGCCACAACGCCGGGCACACTGTGCACATCGGCGATCGGAAATACATCCTCAAGCTCATCCCGAGCGGCATTCTCCGGCCCGGAAAACTCGCCGTCATCGGTAACGGCGTCGTCATTGACCCCGCTGCTCTCCTCGATGAAATCACCACCCTCGAAAAAGCCGGTGTCGACGTCACCCGCCAATTGGCCATCAGCAATCGCGCTCACGTCATTTTCCCCTTCCACCGGCTCGTCGAACGTATCAGTGAGGATTCCGCCGACCGCGCCGCCATCGGCACCACCTCCCGCGGCATCGGGCCCACCTACGAAGACAAAATCGGTCGTCGCGGCATCCGCATTGCCGATCTCATTGACCGCGACCGTTTTCCCGGCCTCTACCACCAGTTGAGGAAGGACAAAGTCGCCCTCGCCCGCGCCTTCGGCGTCAATGGCGAGGATCTCGATGTCCTTGCCAAATACCAGGAATACGCCGAACGCCTACGGCCCATGGTGCACGACACCACACGCTTGCTTGGCGATGCCCTCCGCGACGGCCGGCGCATCCTCCTCGAAGGCGCCCAGGGCACCATGCTCGACATCGATCACGGTACCTATCCCTTTGTCACCAGTTCGAGCGCCGCCGCCGGTGGAGCCTGTACCGGCACCGGCATCCCTCCCAACCGCATCGGCGGTATCGCCGGCGTTTCCAAGGCCTACATCACCCGCGTCGGTGGGGGGCCCTTTCCCTCCGAGGACCACGGCCCTGAAGGCGAACGCATCCGCAAAGCCGGCCACGAATTCGGCAGCGTTACCGGACGCCCTCGCCGCTGCGGCTGGTTTGACGTTCCCCTCCTCCGCTACACCGCCATGGTCAATGGCTTCGATAGCCTCATCCTCACCAAGCTCGACGTCCTCGACGAATTAGACGAAATCCCTGTCTGCACCGCCTATGACCTCGATGGACAAATCGGCGAGTCGATGCCCGCCCAGCAAGAGGCTCTCTGCCGCGTCAAACCGGTCTACGAAAAACTGCCCGGGTGGAAAACGCCCACCTTCGGAATCACCCGTTTTGAAGATTTGCCGGATAACGCCCGATACTACGTTCGATACCTGGAAGAAAAAACCGGGGTCGAAGTAGGCTGTGTCTCCACCGGGCCTGAGCGGAACCAGACAATGGTACTGCCCGGATCCCGCCTCGAACAGATTTTCGGCTAGCTTTCGGAGCAAATACAAACCAATGAATATCTTGGTCACCGGTGGCGCCGGCTACATCGGCAGTCATACTGCAAAGGCCCTTGCCCAGGCGGGACACGTCCCTGTTGTCTACGACAATCTCGAGAAGGGGCACCGCTCCGCCGTCCAATGGGGTCCGTTCATCGAGGCCGACCTCGGCGATCGGGACAAACTCCTTCGTGCGCTCAAAGACCACTCGATCGAAGGCGCAATTCATTTCGCTGCCTACATCGCCGTCGGCGAGTCCATGAGCCAGCCAGAACGCTACTTCCGCAATAACGTATGCAACTCGCTCAACCTCTTGGGCGCCATGCAGGAAGCCGGCGTCCGCCGCATCGTGTTTTCCTCCACCGCTGCCGTCTACGGGATGCCCGAGACGACGCCCATTCCTGAGGATCATCCAAAGGCCCCCGTGAACGCCTACGGCGAGAGCAAGTGGATGGTCGAGAAAATGATCGAATGGTTCGGCCAGATCCACGGTTTCGCCTCCGCTCGCCTCCGCTACTTCAACGCCGCCGGCGCCGATCCCGATTGCCAGATCGGCGAGGATCATGAACCCGAAACCCACCTCATCCCGCTCGCTTTGGCCGCCGCCGCCGGCCGCATCCCCAATCTCCAGATGTTCGGCACCGACTATCCCACTCCGGACGGCACAGCCATCCGCGACTATATCCACG
>JBGSME010000792.1:0-3540 GCA_041740335.1 Bryobacteraceae bacterium
GGCGGGAGCGGCGGCGAGCAAGCGTGCATTGCCGTCGGGAAGGTTTACCGTCTTCTCCTCTTTGATTTCGGTTTGATAGGTGCGGCCGTTCATCTCATAGACGATGACGAGCGTCTTGTCCTTGCCGACGGCGGGGTCACCGCCGAGGGCCTGATTGGTAGCCTTGAACGAAGCTCGGCCGTTCTGGACCATGGACTGCACACGGTCACGGACGTCGGCGATGCGATTCTGCCAACCCCATTGCGCCGTGACAATCCGCAGGGCAGAAGACGAAGTATAAACTGGCGCCGAAGTAACAGGCGCGGAAGTTACTGGGGCGGCCGCTGCAGGAGTACCGGCATCGAACAGGCCGCCGATCGAGAAGCCGGACGATTGGGGTAAGTGGAGAGTCTCACCGTCGCGCACGGCGATGTTACTTTCCTGATTCTGGTGGCGGAACCGCACTTCCAGTGTCTTCTGGATACCGGGCAAGGGATCCGTGGCAAGCGCGCCGGAGCCCACCTGGATGGAAAGGGCGTTGTTCTGGACCAGCGCGCGGACGCGTTGAGTGACATCGGTCCAGGTATTGCCCTGACCATAGCGGGCATTGAGGATATCCAGTTGCTGCGCACACAGCGGAACAACGGCAAGAGCGGCGGAGAGAAGGAGTGTTCGCATTTTGGGGCCTCAAGAAGAGTTTAACGCGGGCGGCCCCATGGCCGTAGCCGGCTACACCCTTTCTGGGACTATATAGGGAGCACGGTAGTTGCGGGTGAGCATGCGATTCGCCTCATCATCGTTGAGGAAGCGTTGGTGAGCGGGATCGATGGCGAGTTTGCGGCCGAGGCGGTACGAGATGTTAGCCAGGTGGCAGCAGGCGGCGGATAGAGCGCCGACGGCGACGTCGCAGTTGAGATCCGTATGCTTGCGGCTCTTCACGGCGCTGAGGAAGTTAGCGACGTGGGCATTGGTGTCGATGCCGCGGGCGGCCGTCTCCTCGAGTTCGGGCTTGAGTTCCTCACCTTTAAAGAGCTTGAAGCCGCCGCCGTCAATGGAGAGAACACCGTCTTCGCCGAAGAAGGTGTCGCCGACGCAATTCACGCCGCGGCGCTCAAGGCCGCCATCGGCGGGGGTGATCAGGCCGCGGACTTCGAACTGAAGGTGGGTGCCGTCGCCGAAATCGAATTCGGCAATTTGGGTGTTTGGGGTTTCCTGATCGTCGTGATAGAGAAGCTTGCCGCCGGAAGACATCACGCTGGCGGGGAAGGTGGTTTTGCCGAGCCCCCAAAGGGCGATATCCATTTCGTGGACGCCCTGGTTGCCGATGTCGCCGTTACCGGTGTCCCAGAACCAGTGCCAGTTGTATTTGAAGCGCAGTTCGTTGAAGGGGCGGAGCGGGGCGGGCCCGAGGAAGAGATTCCAATCGACGCCGGCGGGGGTAGCGGTGTCAGGCTTGTGGCCGATGGATTTGCGGCGTTTGTAGCACATGCCCTTGGCGAGGTAGACTTTGCCGATCGCGCCGTCACGCAACATTTGCATGGCTTTTTGTTTGTGGGGAAGAGATCGGGATTGCTGGCCGACCTGGACGATGCGGTTGTACTTGCGGGCGGCGGCGGTAAGTTGCTGGCCTTCGAAGATGTTGTGGCTTACGGGCTTTTCAACATAGACGTCCTTACCGGCCTGAACGGCCCAGAGAGCGGCGAGGACGTGCCAGTGATTCGGGGTGGCGATGGACACAGCGTCGATACTCTTGTCGGCGAAAGCTTCGCGCATATCGGCATAGGCTTTGGGCGCGTAGTTCTGCTCGCGCTGGACGAAGGCGACGGCGCGTTCCTGAGCGGCCTGATTGACGTCGACGATGGCGGCGACGCGGAAACCGCTGTTTTTGACGTATTCCTGAAGGTGGTTGGTGCCGCGTCCGCCAAGGCCGACGATGGCGACGTTGATTTTTTCGTTGGCGCCAAGAATGCGCTTTTGCGATGCGGCGAAGGTGGCGGTTGCGACGGCGGTGCGGAGGACGTCGCGACGGGTGGATTGGTTCATTGGGGAGGACCTCCTGGAAGAGAGTATCGTATCATTGTCGCGTTGCCGGCGTCTTTCGGCGTCGAATGTATGATTCGGCCCCGTCCTCCGGATTCGTGTTTGACCTCATGGTTCGTTTTTGCCGGCTTGCGATCGGAGTTATCCGTTGTGCTGGTTCTCGACGAGTTTTGCCAACAGGATCAGCGAGTCTTGCCATCCCAGGTAGCACATCTCCGCGGGGATCACGTCTGGAACACCTTCCTGCACGACGCTAAGCTCCGTTCCGCAGGCGACTTTCCTCAGTGTGATGGTCACGAGGATTTCTCCCGGCAGGTTCGGATCTTCAAATCGGTCCGTGTAGCGAATACGCTCGTGGGCAGTCAATTCCAGGTATTCGCCGCCGAAGGAGTGGCTCTCGCCGGTGGTGAAATTGGTGAACGACATCCGATAGGTGCCGCCGACTCTGGCATCCAGATGGTGAACCTTGCCAGCAAAACCATTCGGCGGAAGCCATTTGGCCTTCGCGCCGGCATCGAGAAAAGCTTTATAAACGTGCTCGGGAGTTGCTCGCAGCACGCGGTGTAGACGGATCGTATTGGTGGGCATGACCAGTTTTCCTTTCGGCAGCTTCTTAGCTCTCTCGGCCTCCGCAATGCCGTCAGCTACAAGCGTAAGGTATGCGCTTCACACGGGATGGGCATTCGAGATGTCAGCCGCCATGAGTTCGGTTTCACCCAGGGTTATGCGCGCATGGAGAATCGCATCTTTCCATCCGGCGGGACAATCGCCGGTCTGCGGCACCTTGGCCGTTGGTCACCATCATGGTGATCTTTCCGCCAAGATGCTGCTGATAGAAGTGAAGCGCCTGCCGGCAATTGCCGGGATAGTTGAGATTGGTGAATAGCTTCATTGTAATTCCTCCTACTACAGCGGGCGGTTTGACAAGCTTCATGACGCCGTCCACAAGAATGAAGAGTGATGTCAGTCCGCCTAGAATGCGCCCGGCCCAAAGGCGCTTGTTTGTCCTGGTTGAGGGCTGGAGGGACTGCGCCGCATTCGAAGGCGCTTGCGCAATCATATGGTTGTGCTCTCCTAACGAATCTTTGACAGTGCCGGTGAGCAAAAATCATCGCAGGCCCTGAAAAAAGTAGCGAGGCCGGCGAATCGCGCGATATCACGCGGGGAGCGTCATCGGCAGATCGAAGTGCGGGAAGAGCCTCCCGGTGTCACAGGAACGCGTTGACACCGGCAATCAAACGGGAACCCCGGCAGCCATTGCCCAACCCAAGCATCCAGGTGCGGACCTTGCGCGGTCCCTGGAGCCACAAGCATCGTCTGCATCGAAAGTCGAGCCCAACATACGATAGCAGTGCCCGGCGAGAGCGGGGCGATGCACTTCGAGGCTGGCAATATCCATATTTGCTGGATCCAAAAAGATTGACGTACTGGCGTTTGTTGCTGGGACGTCGCACGCCTGCCTCGTCGCGGACGCCGGGCGCGCACTACTTCAGCACCGGCAACCGGCCCGGCGTGGGCGCG
>JBGSME010000793.1:0-1865 GCA_041740335.1 Bryobacteraceae bacterium
TTGCCCCCGTGTAAGATCAGGATCGGGTACAGGCCGTGGACGGATCACGCGTGAAACGTTAGAGCGAACAACTCCTCCTGCCTAATGTTAACTGAAACCCTATCTTGCCTCCGCCATCACCGGAATCGACGGTCCCGCCGAGACCCGGCCGGCTCGCTCCACCAGCATCATTTGGACAAAGAAGCCCACGCCCTCGATCGTAAACGGCACAACCGTCCAAGTATGCTTGCCCGATGCCCGCGTGCTGAAATCGCCGCCGTGAATCACGGTGGGTGTCGTCAGCGCCATCGCGCCGAACCGTTCCTCCAGATTCGTCTTGATGTTCCCAATCACCATATTGGCGATCTCGCCCATGGCGTCCAAAACGTCCTCATTCACCGCAGGATATTCGTCCATCAGCATCGCCCCGGCCAGGCGGCACGCTACCTCTTCGGTGCAAACCACGCTGCCGGTACCGCAGTAGGGCCCAGCCACCCCAACCATCGCCGCAACACCGTGCGAAGGACCGGTTTCCACCGCCGACATCGTGGCCGAGCCTGCATCGGCATCCAGCCCCAGCATCGTCGTAAGCACACCCACCGTCGCGGAACGGATCTCTTCCGACAATAGTTCATGTATATTCATTGGGCCTCCACTCTGCAGGGCTAGATCAGCCCCACCAGCTTCTCCTTGATCTGTTCGGCCGTGAACGGCTTTCGCACATAACCAATCGCGCCCAGGTTCACCGCTTCCATCACCTTTGCCTGTGAACCCTCCGTTGTGATCATCACCACCGGCGTGTCTTTGTGACTCGACCCCGCCGCCTTCAGAAGACTCAGTAGCTGCAATCCATCCATGTTCGGCATGTTGATGTCGGATAGAATCAGCCCAACCTGGTTCTGCTTCAGCACCTCAATCGCTTCGGCTCCATCGTTGGCTTCGAAGATCTTCCCCACGGGAACTTCAGCCTGATACAGTACACGCTGCAAGATTTTTCGAATCGCCGCGGAATCATCGACGATCATTATGTCGACCGGCATACTCCTCCTTCAGATACTCCGCGTGCTTCCCCAAGGAAGACACCCGGCTTCGAACCAGGGGCTAGGGTTTAGTGCGGGTACATTCCCCTCATCGGATTGCCGCCGGGCACCTTGAGCGGATTGTGAGAAAATAGCCGCAATCACATGAATGTCCGTTGCCTGCCCTGGGCACTCACCGCGCCGGTCATATTGCTGCTCCTGGCGTCCTGCTCAGGGCCCTATTCCGGCTCTAAAGTGGCGGCGAAGGAGCAACGTCCGCCGATCCCGGTTACGCTGCAACCCGTCACCGTCTCATCCATCCCTGAGGTGATCACCGCCAGCGGTGAACTGTTCGCCGAAGACCTCACCACAGTCTCCGCCAAGGTCCCCGGCCGCATTGACCGCCTGTTTGCCGACCTCGGCTCTCAAGTCCGCGCCGGCGATATTCTCGCCGAAATCGATAAGACCGACTATGACTTCCGGCTCAGCCAGGCCCAGGCGCAAGTGGAGCAGATCCGCGCCCGCCTGGGCATCTCCGATCAGCCCAACGACAACGTGATCCCTGAGAACACCGCCGCCGTGCGAAACGCGTCGGCCGCCCTCAAGGAAGCACGCTTCATTTTCGAAACCACCGCGCGCCTGCAAAAGGATGGCGTCGTGTCGCGGATTGATTTCGAGAAGGCGCAGGTTCGCGCGCAAGGGTCCGAAGCCCAGTATCAAGGCGCTCTCGAGGAGATCGCCCAGTTGCGCGCCCAACTCACCGAACGCCGCGCCCAACTCGAGTATGCCCGCCAACAGCGCGCCGATTGCACCATCCGTGCTCCTTTCTCCGGCGCCGTCACCCGCCGCATCGCCTCGCTCGGCGGA
>JBGSME010000794.1:0-13179 GCA_041740335.1 Bryobacteraceae bacterium
AGTAGAAGAAGAACGCTTTGTTCTTCTTGATCGGTCCGCCGATAGTGCCGCCAAAGTTGTTGTATGTAGTAACAGGCTTGTTCTGATTGGCCGGCAGAAAGAAGTTTCGGGCATAAAGGCGCTGGTTGTCGTGGTACTCGAACGCCGACCCGTGAAACTCATTGGTGCCGCTCTTGGTTGAGAGCGAGATGGCCGCGCCACCGGCGAGGCCCTGCTCGGCGTCGCTCGCCGAGGTCGTGATATTCACGTTGTCCACCATTTCGGCGGGCATCACGTAGCCGGCGTGGTGGGGGAGCCACAAGTTGACGCTGGCCGCGCCGTCGATGCGCGTCGTGTTGTTGTTGCGGTTGGTGCCGTTGATGTTGGTGGTAAGCGAACGGCCCGGGGTATCGGTGATCGAATTCTGGAAACCGGCGGGCGTCGCGCCCGGCACGAGGTTGATCAGACTCTGATAGTTGCGGAACCCGGGAAGCGGCAAATTGGCGATTTGTGCGGAGTTGATTTCGGTATGGGTGTCGGCCTTGTCGGTCTGGAGGACAGTGGCCACGGCCTCGACGGTAACCTGCTCGGTAACCTGGCCGACTTCCATGCGGAAGTTGGCGCGCGTCACCGTGTTGGCCGACACGCGCAGCCCGGTTGTGTTCTGGACCCGGAAACCGGCGACCGAAGTCTTAAGGTCGTAGTCGCCCGGCAGCACATTGGTGATCGTGTAGGTGCCGCTGGCATCGGCTTTCGCTTCGTAGGTTTGGCCGGTGGCGCGATTGGTGGCGCTTACGGCGGCATTTGGAATAACACTGCCGGTGGTGTCTTCCACTACACCCACCAGCGAACCATAGAGAACTTGAGCGGCCACCGGCAGGCTGGCCATCAGTAGAATTGAGGCTAGAAGAATCAAGCCCTTCGTGCGAATCATGAAACCCCCTTTTTGTATTTGCGCCCAACGGAACTGGAAAGGTGGCGTTAGAAACGTGGGCACCCCTGGATACATTATTAGTCTAACGCACGTTCAGCGCAGGGCACGAATCGTCACGATTATAAAACGTTAATTTACAATGACATAGACGCCTTCATGTCCGGCCCTCCCCGGCCAAACCGCAACGCGTGGTCACTAACCAAAGTGCTAGGGTGTTTACCCTACAACGCGGAGGCGCTGACATGCCACGCAGCACCAGCCTTCGAGACAACATCCGCCATCGAATCAGCCAAATACGAACCAACAGGGGCTTAATTAAGACCCTATTCCGGCCCCGGTATGGCACCCTCCGTGCTTCACCTTAAACGTCCGACGCAAGCAGCTTGTCGGAATCGACAAACCCAAGGAGGATCTCCAATATGAAGGTTCGAACCAAAGTGAAGGCCGGCGGAATCGTCTGGGTCACCTAGTTCCCCCGCTGTAAACAATTCATCAGCGCCATCGGGCCGCGCAGTTAGTGTAGAAATGCTACCTGACTTCGCGGCCCGTCGGCGTTTTCGGCAGCGATCCGGTCGCCAGACGGACAAATGACCGCGCGTGAAGAAAAGGCCAGTGTCAGAGCAGCAGCGTTTGAGCCGATCACGCCCTCTATCGTAGCTTCAACACCGGTTCCCATCCGATCAGAACCAACATAGCGAGAAAGCCGGCAACGTAAGCCAACGGCACATACCACGACCCACGGATCCACTTCCCGGTGGATTTGGCTTCAGGAAACAGATTGGCCAGCGCGACACCGGCCGAAGATCCGAACCAAACCATGGACCCGCCAAACCCAACCGCGTAGGCCAGGAAGCCCCAATCGTAACCGCCTTGCTTGATGGCCAGCGCCGTCAGCGGGATATTGTCGAAAACGGCCGACAGGAACCCGAGAGCGAGAGTGCTATGCCAGGAAGCCGCCGGGAGTTCCTCCACCGGCATCATAGAGGCGCACGTCACCAGCGAAAGCAGAAATCCGGCCCCCCGCCAGGATTCCGAAACCGCCGACCAATCCGGCTTGCGGATCGGCGCAGCCAGCGCGATCGCCATCCAGATCGCCGCCCCAAGGAACGGAAAATGGTCCGAAAGATGCGGCGCGTGGCTGTTGACCAGATAGTTGGTTCCCGCAACCGCGAAGAGCAGGAAGAGAACAACGGCTACACGAACCACATCAAGCCGGACCCCGGGCGGCGGATCGGGCAGAATAGGCTCATAGCGCTGTTGGTGGATCGACGCTGGCAGCCCGAACCCGATCAGCGCCACGAATGCCCCGGCATAAGCGTGGATCACAGACACAGCGGGTACTCCCGCGATCCACATCATGGTCGTGGTGGTGTCCCCGATCACGCTTCCGGCCCCCCCGGCGTTCGAGGCGGCGACAATAGCCGCGAGATAGGTGATCGACACTCGCGATTGAAACACGGCCCGGGCAATGGTGCCGCCAATCAGTGCCGAAGCGATGTTGTCTAGAAAGCCGGAGAGGACAAATATCAGCACCAGCAGGACGAACGGTCCGCTCCAGTTGTCGGGAAGGAATCGCGGCAAAAGTGCCGGTGCGGCGCTGAATTCAAAATGCCGCGCCAGCACGGCGAACCCAAGCAGCAAGCCGAGCAGATTCGCCAGGATCACCCACTCGTGCCCGAGATGGTCAAAGAACGAAAAGTCGTGGACAATCGTCCTGTACAGGGCGACAGTGAGGGCGCCTCCAGCCGCGATCTGCAGGGCGCGGTGATGGAAAAAAGCAACTCCAGCAAGGGTCGCGACAAAGATCGCGAACTCTAACGGCATCGGCGAGGCGCGCGGTGCGTGCGCAAATTCCTATTTCTTCGGCGCAGGCTTCGGGGCCGGCGCGGCAGGTTTCGGAGTAGCGGCAGCGGGCGCGGCTGCGGCGGGTGAATTCTTGTTGTACAGATCGACGATGTCCTTGGTGATATCCACGCTCGACGCAGCCCAAAGCACCGGAGTCTGCTGCGAACTCACGTCCACCACGATGGCGTAGCCATTGTCCTTGGCGTATTTGTCGATCACCACCATCATCTTCTGGCCAAGATCGCCCAGCAAGCGGTTCTGTTCCTGCTCGAACTCGTCCTGCGCGTCCTGGCTGTCGCGCTGAAGCGATTTGGTCTTGGAATCGATATCGCGGGTCAGGCTCACACGCTTGGCATCGGCCATCGTGTTGCTACCCTTGCTCAGCTCGGCCTGTAACTGCTGCAACTCGCGCTGTTTTTCCTCAAGCCCTTTCTTGCGAGGCTCGAACTTGGCCTGCAGTTCCGTGGCGGCCTTTTGCCCCTCATTGGTGCTGACCATGGCTTGCTGAATATGGATCACGGCGATCTTGTTCTGGGCTACGGCGACGGAGGCCAGGGAAACAACGGCGATAGCTGCGGCGGCGAATTTCATGCTTACTCTCATAACTCCAAAATTTGTACTTTTGATCCTAACATAGGGGCAAATCATCAGAACGTCCGGCTGATGGTGAATCGCCACAGCTTCTTACGTTCGAAAAACGGGAAAGCCTGCCCCACGGAGGCCACCGCGTTGGCAAACGATGCCGCGTTGGGGAAATACGACTGGTCAACCACGATCGGCGGTACCAGAAAATCCTGAAGAATGGTCGGGTTGTAAGCCCAGTACAACCGGAACGGCGCATTCACCACCGGCATCATGATCTGGAACTCCACACCAACCGAACTTCGGAACTTCTGCGTGCCGGGAGCGATCGGGATCGTCTGGTCAAATGCCGCTTGCGGGAACTTGCCGTTCAATTCCACCAGTCGGCCGGGGTTGACGCGCAATTGGCTGGTTCGGGTGATCTTGTTGAACCCGCCATCGGCGAACAGGGCCAGCGTCACCGGACCGGCAATCGGAATCCGGTATTCGAAATTGGTGACCAGTTGCGTATCGCCGCCAGGGAAGATCATCTGGTATACCGGCACCTGGGTCGTCACCGGCGCAAGAAATTCCGCGCCGTTGCTGGGATCGATCACCTTCTGCTGCCGCGCGGACCCATCGGAGTTGAGCAGCGGCACACTGGCCTCGCTCGGGATGAACGCCACCGGACTGATGCCCCAGATTTCGAACCCGCGGATATCGTTTTCGCCGCCCATGTAGAAACGGTTGAACGGCGGCGCAACGCGTCCACTGTATCCGCTCACAAACCGGCTGAGGGCGTGGGCGCCGATCACATGCCCCTTCTTCAAACCCGCCCGGAACACCTTGAAGTCGACAGTTGGCTCGATCATCCGCACGTTGCCGCCGACGGTGGCAAACTGCGTCGAGATGAACAGACTCTTACCCCGTGACGGCGTGATCGGGTGATCGATCGAATTGAAGGTATAGGAGGGAATCAGCGCGCTGGTGCGAATCCCGCTCAGCGAATTTTGCCCATCCAGGCCCTGGAAATTCGTGAACTCGAAATATTGACGCGTGGCCGCCGACGACGTCTGAATGTTCTGCACGCCATAGCTATAGGTGAGACCGACGCGCGCGAACAGCCCCCCAAGCTTCCGTGTGGGAGCGCTGATAAACGACGTAAAGCCGCCGCCGTTCGAAACATAGTTCAGCAGGTTGTCGGTGCCGAGCTGGTTGAACAGCGGTAGCAGGTTGCGGCCGGTCAGCAGCGATACTTCGCGGCCTTGATCGTAGTTGAACCGCGTCGTATACACCGTGAAGCCCACCGTGATCGGCCGGTCCAGGAAGTAGGGCTCGGTGAAGCCGAACGTCACATTCCGGATTCGATCGCCCAATTGGGCGTCCAGCGAGAGCGTCTCACCCAACCCCAAAAAGTTATTCGTCGAATAGCCGAATCCCACAAAACTCCCGGCGATGCCGGACACGCCGCCGTTCAACTGAACGGAATTCTTGCCTCGTTCCTTCACCTTCAGCGCGATGTCGACCGTGTTGGTCTTGGTGTCGCGTTTGATGTCAGCCGCTTCATTTTCCTTGAGCACTTCAAAGTAGCCAAGCTGGTTCAGCCGCAGTAGCGACAGCTCCCAGTACCGCGTATTGTAAATCTGCCCTTCGTCAAGCAGAATCTCGCGGCGGATCACTTTGTCGCGAGTGGTGGTGTTGCCCACAAAATCGATGCGGCGGACGAAGAACTGCTTGCCTTCGTCGACGTTCAGCGTCAGGTTGATCTTGTCGCTGCCCGGCAGCGGTTCGAAATCGGGTTCAGGCACAAAATCGATGTAGCCGAATTCGCCGTAGATCTTACGCATCTGCTCCAGCCCCTTGCGAAGCTTCGCGGTAGAGAAGATGTCTCCCTCATTCAACTGGAACACGTTCGGAAAAATCGTCTCCGGCGTCCGGAACAGCTTCACCCCAGTGAAGTTCATCTTGTTGAGATGGTACAGCCGGCCTTCTTCGAGGCTCAGCTTGAGGTCAGCGCGTTTGCCGGGTCGATTCGGCTTGAACAGCGGGATGCGAAGCCCGTTGCCGCCCACGTCCCGCATCGCCACCTGATGCTCCAGCACCCGTGCGGTGAAGTAGCCGCGCTGCTGGTAGAAGTCCCGGATCATGTCCTTATCCATCTCGAGCTTGGTGGAGTCGAACGCCTTGGCGAACAGATTCTCAAACAGGATGGAATAGGGGATGCCGATAGGCCGCGAATTGCGCATCGCGCGGATGATCACACGATCGTTGAAGCTCTTGTTGCCCTCTATGTCGATGGTGCCGACCTTCACCTTCGGGCCTTCTTTCACCCGGAAAGTGACCTCAAGCGAAGACGGCGGAATCTGGCGAATGTCCGGCTCCACGGACGCAAACTGCCGGCCGCGTTCGGAAAGATACTCTTTCAGAACCACCGCGGCCCGCTGAACGCGATTCGGATCGTATTGCTGCTCCACCGATAAGCCGACGCGCCGTTCCTTGAACCGGTCCAGGATCTCCGACACCGTAATCGACTTCATCCCGTCGTACTTGATGGACCGGATCACGCGGCGCTCAACCACGCGATAACGGATCACCCAGCCCGATTGGCCAGCCTCGCGCTCGAGCGTTATGTCGTCGAAACGCCCTGTGTTCCACAGCGCCATGAAGTCGCGATGGAGCATCTCCGGGTCCAGCCGGTCGCCTTTTTTGGAAAAAATCAATGCGCGAAGGGTGTCCTGCGGTACGCGCCGGGCGCCTCGGAACTCGATGAGCTCAATGACGTCCTCCACCTGCTGCGGGGCGGCCTTCTCAGTTGCCGTCGTCGGCTTCTCGAAAGGCGATAGCGGCTTGGCTTGCGGAGCAGGCTTCGCTTCCTCTTTCGCTTCCGGAACCGCTTCAAACGGATTGGCGGGTTTTTGTTGCTGCGTGGGGGGAGCTTGCTGTGGAGCCGGCTGCTGCGCAGATGCGGCGGCATGGAAAACCGACAGGGAGACCAGACACAGCATTATCCCCTTCAGGCACACAGGCCTGGAAAACATCATCAAAAACGGTTCCTTTCCACTCTGCGCCTAGGAAGAGACGCTTCGAGCATCCCTCCGGTTTCACACGATCGCCAGCTCGGCCAAATTGTTCATTGTAACTAATCGAGGCAGGCCCAGACTAGTGGCAAGCGCAGCGGAATGTTAACTATTATAGCGTTCCGGCGTCTTAGGCCGTCATCAGACCCGATAATTCCGAATACGGCCTCCCCAAAGACTCTGCCACGCCCTCAAAAGTAATCCGTCCCCGGTAGGTGTTCACACCCTGCCGGATCGCGTCGCTCCGCTCCACCGCCCCCACGAATCCCCGGCTTGCAATCTGAAACAGGTACGGGAATGTCGCATTGGTCAACGCCAGGGTCGACGTGTTCGGTACTGCCGCAGGCATGTTCGATACACAATAGTGTAAGATCCCGTCGACCTCATACACCGGATCGGTGTGCGTCGTTGGGCGCGACGTCTCAAAGCACCCGCCCTGATCGATCGCCACGTCCACCATCACTGACCCGCGGCGCATATCCGCCAGCATCGATCGCCGCACCAGACGAGGCGCCGATGCGCCCGGTATCAGCACGCCCCCAACCACCAGATCAGCCAGTTTGACTGACTCGTGTATCGTCCAGATGTTCGAGGCCAGCGTCACAATCTGGTTATTGAAGATGTCGTCAAGCTCACGAAGACGGTTCAAATTGCGGTCAATGATCGTCACGTGCGCCCCGAGACCCACCGCCATCTTCGCTGCATTCAACCCCACCACGCCGCCGCCCAGGATGACGATGTTCGCCGAAGCCACGCCGGGAACTCCACCCAATAGGATGCCTCGGCCGCCATTCGGCTTCTCCAGATATTGCGCCCCCACCTGAATCGCCATGCGCCCGGCCACTTCGCTCATCGGCGTCAGAAGCGGCAGCGATCCATCCTTCTCCCGAATCGTCTCGTAGGCGATCGCCGTGGTGCAGGATTCGAGCAGATGCTGGGTCAGTTCCGGTAGCGGAGCCAGATGCAGATAGGTGAACAGAATCAGATCCGGACGCAAGTAGCCGTACTCGGCCGGCTGCGGCTCCTTCACCTTCACAACCATATCGGCGCTCTTCCAGACCTCCGCCGCGTCATCCACAATCGACGCGCCGGCCCGTTCGTAGAATTTGTCCGGAATCGAGCTGGCGTCCCCAGCTCCCGCCTGCACAACAACCGGATGACCCGCCTCCACCAGCGCAGTCACGCCGCTCGGCACGAGGCCCACGCGCGATTCATGGTCTTTGATTTCCGTGGGAACGCCAATGATCATAGAGTACTCGGGAACGCGAACAGAGGACGCTATTGCCGCTCCTGCGGACTGCCCCCGGCGTCGGCTACAGCCGCCGCGGCTGACGCGGCAATCGTACCCGGTAGCGAAGCGTTCGCGATCGGCGTCCGCTGTGGCCCAAGCCCTAGGGCGATGAGCGACAGCGAAGTCAGCTTCCCGGTGGCTTGGATGTGGTGTTGGTCCTGAAACCGTTTTAGCGCCTCGATCGAATTTTGATCCCACACGCCATCCGCTTCGCCGGCGAGGAATCCTTGCCGAACCAACGCCGCTTCGATCTCTGTGATCCGCTCCGGCAAAGGCTTCTGTTGGCCCGTTCGCGTGTAATGGCGCGAGGGGAGGCGCCGGCTCCGCCGCTTGGCCGACCGCCGCACGCTGGTCTTTCGCTTTACCGGCCGCTTCGAAGAGGCCGTTCCCGAGCGCGATGCCGTCCGGCTGGAAGACGCCGGCTTGTTCGACTTCGCGGAACTGGTGGACTTCCTAGAAGCGCTCTTCGTGGCAGCAACGCTCTTCTTAGGAACAGGCGCGGCACTGGACAACGCCAGTGCCGCAGCGAGCAGAAGTACACAAAACAGAACGTTTACAACTCGGAACATTAGCTCTCGGTTAGTGTATCACCTACAGCACACGATCAGTTTCGGGGCAATGTGCCGGAGAGCATGAACGACGCCGGCGGCGCCTGCGCTCCCGTTCTTCCGGCCAGCGGATTCGGCCGGACAACACGGAAAGCCACTGCGCTTCCCGGCTTCAGCGTACTCTGCACCTTCCTGATGTCTTCAATCGAACTCACCGGCACGCGATTGATCGAAACAATCGCATCCTCGGCGCGCAGCCCGATCTCCTCGGCGAAGGTGTCCTCCTGGACCTGCGTTACCACCACCCCTCGGTCGGCCCCAAGCTTGAGACTCTCCCGTTCCGCGTCAGAAGCCGCCCGGCCGACGAACCCGAATTTCACCTCGACTCCTTCCGCCTCGGTTTCCTCCGGCCTGGTCTTGCGCATGCGCGCAAAGCGCGGGTCGTCCTTGAAGACCTCGTAGCGATCCTCCACCGTTACCGGCAGATCAATCTTCTTTCCTGCGCGATCCACGGTGACCGTTAGCGTCTGGCCCACTGGCGTATCGGCCACCACCGCCACCAGATCGTCGCCGGTCTTGATCGGCTTGCGGTTCACCGCGACCACCACATCGTCTATCTTCACGCCGGCCTTGTCGGCGGGACCATCCTTTGTAACGCTGTCGACGATCACGCCATGCTCCAGACCGAGCGCCTTGATCGCCTCTGGCTTTTCCTGGCTCGGATTCCACGAGATACCAACCGATCCGCGGGTGACGTGGCCGTACTTGATGAGTTGGTTGTAGACCTTCACCGCCATGTTCACCGGCAGGGCGAAACCGATGCCTTCGTACCCGCCGCTACGCGTCGCGATCATCGTGTTGATGCCGATCACCTCGCCGCGGATATTCAGCAGCGGTCCGCCGGAATTACCGGGGTTGATCGCGGCGTCGGTCTGGATGAAGCGTTGGAACTGTTGCGAATTCGCCAGATTCCGCCCCTTGGCGCTCACGATGCCGGCGGTCACCGAGGCATCGAGCCCGAACGGGGAACCAATCGCGACGGCCCAGTCGCCGACGTCTACCGCGTCCGAGTTGCCGACAGGGATCGCCTGCAGCGGACGGCCGACATCGATCTTAATCACCGCCAGATCAGTCTCGGTATCGGTACCGATCAACTTGGCCGGATACTCAGTGTGGTCGCCATGCAGTTTTACCCGGATCTTATCGGCATCGTCCACCACATGCTCATTCGTAATGATGTAGCCCTTGGGATCCACGATAAAGCCAGACCCGGTGCCCTGGCGCCGCATCCGCGGCGCGGGGCCTTCACGCATCCCTTCCGGCAACCGGTCACCAAAGAAGCGACGGAACAGGTCCAGACCCTGCTGATCATCGTCGCCTTCCTCGGCCGGCGGACGGGGGCCTTTGCGCTGCTGAGCCGTCCGCTCCCGCTTGCCCGTGTATTCGGTGCTCACGTGGACCACGGCCGGTTCCATCCTCTTCACCAATTGCGTGAAGTCGTTGCCGAGTTGTGTGGGTGAGGGAATCGTCAGCGCCGTCGCGTCGGTGATTGCCTTCTCGCTTTTTTCCGCGCGCACACCGGTATTCACCAGCGTGCCGATCATGATCCCCACAGCCAGCGTTGCCAACATCAGCGTCAGGGACAGCACTTTCTGCTGTTTCATCTTGTCAATCCAGTTCATGTAGATCGATCTCCCTAAATAAGATTCTAGCGGTTTCAATGTCATGGATGCCGGACGGGAGTGGAAGGTTTCCATTCCACCACCAGCACTCCGGCAAGAATCATCGCGGCTCCAGCCAGCGCTCCGCCATTGAGCACTTGTCCATCCGTTAAATAAGACGTTACTGAAGCGGATACAGGTTCCAACGAGAATATGAGTGCCGCGCGCGTTGCGGTGGTATGCTGCTGCGCCCATGTCTGCACGGTGAAAGCGAGCGCCGTGCACAAAATCGAAGTTACACCCAACGCCGCCATCAAACGGAATGACCATCGCAGCGTAACCGGCTCCACCCACCAGAATCCGGCCAGCCCCAGCAAAGCCACCGTCGACAACTGGATCACCGCAAGCCCCGCCAGATCGGAGCGTGGCGCATAGGCCGCCATCACCATAATGTGGCAGGCAAAAGCCAAAGCACATCCCACCGTGAGCAGATCCCCGCGGGAAAATCCCGCCCCTTCGAACGGGGATGTCAGCAGCCCTGTTCCCAGAAGTGCCATCGCTACGCCAATACCCTCCATCCATCGAGGTACACACTGATAGACGATGATCCCGAGCAAAGGTACCATCACCACGCACAGGGCCGTCAGAAACGCGGAGTTCGTCGGCGTGGTTGTGCGGAGTCCGGACATCTGCAAGTAGTAGGCAGCCGCCAAAAAACACCCGGCGAACATGCCACCCCGCCAGGTCGATCGCCGCTGGCCGCCGAACAATGACCGGCGAAAAATCACCGCCAACAACACCGCAGCGATCGAAAAACGCAATGCCAGAAACACCACCGTCGAGGCATCCGTCAGCGCCTCTTTCACCAGCGTAAACGTGGCGCCCCACACCATCGTCACGCCAATCAGCGCCAGTTCGGCAAGACGGGATCGGGAAGCCACGCTAGGTCACTATTGTACGATGGCGTTTATGAGATCACGACGCGATCTGCTTGTCACCATCGGCGCTCTACCTATCCTGGCACAGGAAGCTCCAAAAAAATCCCGGACTTTTAGCCCGAGCGAGATGACGCTCATCCGCGATCTCGCCGACACCATCCTTCCACGCACCGATACGCCAGGCGCAGCCGACGTGGGCGTGGAGTGGCACATCGACGCCGCGATGGCCGGAAAGAAAAAGGAACTCGCCGGCTTCCGTAAAGGGCTCGCCGCCGCCGCTCGCCAACAGAAACGCGGCATAAATCTCACCTCCATCCTCACCGCCTTGCAAGCGCAAAAGGACCCCTTCTTCCGGCAGTTGAAGGATCTCACCATCGACGGCTACTATACGTCGAAAGAGGGCCTCACCCAGGAACTCGGCTGGCACGGCCTCACGCCCATGGCCGACTTCGAAGGATGCACGCATCCCGAGCATCAGTTGGCGAAAATAGGATAACCGATGCAAGTAATCGATTCGGCCAAAGTGCACGACGTCATCGTGGTAGGCAGCGGCGCCGCCGGCGGCATGACCGCCTGGAACCTTACCCGCCAGGGGATCAACGTGCTCATGGTGGACGCCGGTGAAAAATTCCGCCGCGGCAGCTTCTGGACCCACGTAAAACCATGGGAATGGAAAGAGCGTCTCGAGCGCGGCCAGCGCCCGCCGCAATTCCGCCTCGACGACAAAGAACAACCCTACACCTGGGAAAAAGATCGCTTCTTCGATCTCTATCGCGTGTGGGGACGCGGCGGCAAAACCAACGTCTGGGGACGCGTCTCGCTGCGCTATTCCGATCTCGACTTCGCCTCAGCCGAACGCGACGGCTGGGAGATTCCGTGGCCGATCCGCTACAAAGACCTCAGCCCCTACTACGACAAAGTGGATCAATTGATCGGCGTCTGCGGCGGCGACGACGATCAGGATTCCCTGCCCGGCAGCCGCTATCATTTGCCTCCGCCGGCTCCACGTTGCGGCGAACAATTACTCCGCAAGGCTGGCGCATCAGTCGGCGTCGACATCGTCGCCGGACGCCGCGCCGTGCTCACGCAGAATCACAACGGCCGCATGAAGTGCCACTTCTGCGGGGCGTGCGGGCGCGGGTGCGACATTGGCGCGTTCTTCAATTCGTCGGACTATTTGATTGAACCGGCCTTGAAAACGGGCAAGCTGGAAGTGCTGGACAACGCCGTGGTGGCGCGCGTCACCGTGGATGGCGAAGGCCGCGCCGATGGCGTCCAGTACTTCGATCGCTCGACCGCCGTCGAACGGCGGGTCCGCGGTAAGGTCGTCGTCGTCGCCGCATCGTGCGTCGATTCCACACGCATCTTGCTCAACTCGAAATCGAAGCAGCACCCGAACGGCATCGGCAACTCGAGCGACGTGATCGGGCGCTATCTGGTGGAACAGGTCCGTTTTCACATGTACGGCCTGATGCCGGAACTAATCGGCGGCAAGGTTTATAACGACGATGGCATTTCCGGCTCGCACATCTACATGCCGCGGTTCAATCACCGCAGGGGGTCGGTGCGCGGAGGTCCGCTAAAGCGCGATTACATGCGCGGCTTCGGCATGCAGTTCTGGGGCGGCGGCGCGCAACCAAACGCCAGCTTCGCCAAAGGCATCGACGGTTTTGGCGCGGATTTCAAGAAAAGCGTAAATCGCCGCTATCCGGCCTTGGTGGCGCTGCATCCCTACGGCGAAGTGCTTCCTTACAAGGACAACCGCATCACCGTGGATGGTACGCCCAAGGATCGCTACGGCGTGCCCATCGCCAAGATCGAATACAAAATCGGCGAGAACGAACGCAAGATGACCGAAGAGATGTACGATACCGCCGAGGAGATTCTACGCGCCGCGAAGGCTGAGATCCTCCCGTTTCAACGCGGCTGGCTCGACGTCGCCGGCGCGGCAATTCACGAGCACGGCACTTGCCGTATGGGTGCCGATCCAAAACGCAGCGCGCTCAACGGTTTCTGCCAGATGCATGAGGTGAAGAACGTGTTCGTTGTCGATGGCGCGGCGTTCCCCACCGCCAGCGAGAAGAATCCGACGATTACAATACTGGCGCTGGCGTGGCGTGCGTCCGACTACCTGGCCGCGGAGGCGAAAAAGGGGGCGCTCTAGCCTCTCCCAGCGCATTTGCGTTGGAAACCGGGCCGCGGCGGTGACGGAACGGTAATTTCAGAACGCGCCGTAAGCGAGCGAAAACCCTCAATCCGCCCGCAGCGCCTCCACCGGATCCACCTGCGTCACGCGCCGGGCCGGCAGGTAGCTCGCCACCGTCGCCGCCGCAAGCAGACCGCCG
>JBGSME010000795.1:0-3755 GCA_041740335.1 Bryobacteraceae bacterium
TAGAGCAAGCCGTCCGGCCCAATGGCCATTGATGTTTGTGTGGTCAGTGGAAGACTTACCTGATTCTCGGCGCTGAGCAGCGTATTGGTGTCGACGTCCACGGCGCGGACCACTTGTCCTTCGCTCGAGTGGACATAAAGAGTCTTCGAGTCCGGGCTGACGAGCAGCGAATCCGGATTGAAAAACTGGATCGACTGTTGGATTTGAATCTGTTGGTCGGTAGCCGTGTCGTAGACCCGCAGGTTGGCGCCAGACAGCACATAGAGACGCTTCCCATCGGGTGTTAGGACGGCGTCGACTACCTGTTGGCCGGTGTTGATCACGGCCGCGGCGCGCTGGAACTTGTCGTTCAGAACGAAAATCGTACTGCCGCCCCGGGTCATCACGTAATATTTGACCTCGCTTGGTAGGTTGGTCGGCTTGGCAAGGATCTTAAATACATCCGCGGACGCCGAGAACGTGCCCACTGGAGCCAGCGGCGTCCCGTTATAGACGGTGGCCGTGTCGGTGTTGGATGTGGAGAATTCGGGGAAGACGAAAACGTTTTCCGCGGAGAGATTGACGGTAAGCGCGGCCATAAGGCCGAGACACACGCGGGTGCTACGATACAAAAGAACCTCCTAGGGGCTGGGGTTTATCTACTCTAGACGCGCTGGTCGGTTATACCTGACCGAGCGGCACCGGTGGGACGCGGGGGACGCACTTATTATACTAACACGAGGCTGCGGGGTAGGACTCTGAGTTCTGTCATTTTTCCCACACAATGTTTGAGTTGAAAACCCGCCAGCAAAAATGCAAACGGGAGAGCCGAAGCTCCCCCGTTTGGTTGGTTGTGGTTTAGGTCTCGAAGACCAGGCTACTATTTCTAGTGGCCGAGCGTTTCGGACTTGGAACCGGTCCGGCTGCCGATGCCGTCGTCCATGACTAGCGCCAGGTAGCCCATGGCCAACCGTTGGGCACCGAGGTCGCTGATGAAGGCGTACCCGTGACCGTATTGGAAGGCGCACTGAGCGATGACGTAACCCTGGAATCCAGCAGTGGCGGTAACCGCACCGCCGCTCGAGAGCGACCACACGAAGTGCTCACCACCGGTGATCGACGGCGACGGGAAGCTGAGGCAAACATTCGCCCCCGCAACCACACCGTAGAAGTTCACCGTGCAAGCGCCCGTCTGGAGCGAAGTGCCGAATGGATCCTTCGAAGTATTGGCGATCGCGAGACCCGTATCAAACCCAGCCTGGTTGGACACGAACGGGAAGAGCAGGTTCGTGCGGCAGGAGTTGATGGTCAGGACATTCTTGTTCGCAGAGGTGTCCACGAAGCGCGGCAGGGAAGCTGTCGTGCTTGCGAGGGGCTGGTTGCTGATCGCCGCAAGGTTGCCATTCGCCTTCGCCGTGCCGAGGCTCGGCAGGTTCGCGCTGGTGTTGGCCTTGTAGGCGATGACGACGGGGATGTCGATCTGTTCGATCGCCGTGGTGTCCGCATTGATGATTTCGTAGACCGCTTGGCCCACGCCACCAACAATGGAAACCTGATTGATAGCGTTGCTGGTCGAGTTGCTTGGGTTACCCGTGCCGCTAACTACAGTCAGGAAGTTCGCCGGAGTTGCCCCGGCCGCAGCCGCGCTGAACGGACCGTCGCCATTCGGATTGCTCTGAACGAGACGCGCCGTGCCGGTGCGGAGGGTGCTGGTGTTGCTGTTGCCCTGGATGGTGTTAACAGGAACCGAATTGCCCACCCAAATCTGCAAACCATTGTTCACATCGTTGAACCGGACGATCAGGCGGGTGCCGTGATCGGCCAGGCCGAGGGCGCCGCCGCTCTCGCCAACCGCGATGGTCGTATTCTGGAAGGTCGACGGCCACCATGAGGTTGCCGCGGCCTTGTAGAAGCCGGTCTCGGTCTGGAACGGGAAGCCAAGCGTATCCTGGCTGATGGACGGGTTCGGAGCGATCTCACCATTCACGAGGTCCGCGGGTGCGGCCTGGCTACGGCGGCGGAACACCGACGGGAACAGCTCTTTGTACCGCAGACGGAAGGCGCGGCCGTCGCAACGGCTACCCTTGTCGTGCAGTGACTTGCTGCTGTCAGCCGAGAATTCCGTGTTGCCGGATTCGCACTGCAGACAGGTGGCCGCGTCAACCACCGAGAAGTCCAAGGAATTCTGGGCGATCGCCACGGTCGGGTTGGGGTTGGTGATCGGGAGGGCGATCGGGTTGAGAACACCCGAAGCGCTCGTCGAGATCTGGAGGCGAACGTCCTGCTGGCTGCCCGCCGGAACGCTCAGCTGGCTCGCATTCACCCGGATATTCGTCATGCGAAGAATTCGGGTGGTGAGAGTGCCAGGCGCGTCGAACGGAATACCTTGCCAGATCAGGGAGATCGGGGTGGCCCGGCGAGCCTGGAAAGCGTTCGGGCGATACGTCGTGTAGGTGGAGCCGTTCACGAAGGTCAAGGCCGGGTTGGCCGGAGCATAGGTTCCGATACCGTTACCGGCGGGGGAACCAACTACTGCACCGCAAACGCCCGAAATGACCGGCTGGCCACTGCCCGGCGGCACCGAATACGGCGCCGTCGATGCGCCGCAGGGGTGCTGCGTCGCCGGGGACGGTTCGTCAACGAACAACATCGCTTCCGTGAAGTCGTTGTTGCCGCTCGCCAGCAAACGGCTGGTCACGTTAATTGCCGGCTGCGTGAAGATCTGAATGTTCACCTGGCGCAACTGTTCGTTCGCCCCATTCGGGGTCCCGCCGTTGCAGATGATCAGAACGTCACCAACCAGCTCCGCTACGCCTTCCGCTCGAATGGACGGCGTACCAGCCGCCTGAGCAGTACAGCTCAGCGGCTGAATTACCTGTGCGGACGCTGCACTCGCTCCAAGAGCGAGAACCGCTACCGCCAGGAATGACTTGCGAAAATCAAGCATTTCCTTCTCCTTGTGCAATCTGAGAAAATTTGAATTGTGGGAAGTCTCTATCAACCTGAGCCTCAAAATCCCGCTCGAACAGAAGGTTTCAAGACCCGGATGCAAACTTGGGGAAGGATCTAGTACCGGTGGGCACCCTGCCCTGTTCCCTGGCTTGCCGTCCGATCGCGTTACGCACCTGATTAGTCAACTCTGTCTTTATTGTTCTTGTTGCTTTTATCGTTTTGTGCTCTCGGGCTTCATGGTAATGAATGCCAGTTCTAAAACTCGGACGCAGTCAAACTATTTCTAGCACTACAGGTCAGTCTCTGTCAAGCATCATCTACCGCGATGTCAAGCAGATAGCTAGCCGCATCCCATAGGACACGTCTTGGCGCGCTTTACCACGCCAATAGAGCATTAAATCATGAGTACGGGGGATTGTCAACGGTTTCAGCACCTAAAGTACTACTTTCGTCACTGCACCGCGACCAATACCGCATTAGAGCTGCCCCCACTCTGCTCCACTACTACCCGTAGCCCCAGGCCCGGCGGTAGCTCGGCAGGTATAGCAACATTAATCTGATACAGCCCGGGAAATCCGGGCGCGGCCCCGGCGAACGCCACTGGCACCTCGATTCCGTCGATGCTCACTTTGGGCCGCTCAACCGCAACCTTAAGTCCTCCCTGTTCGGTAACCGCTCCCAGTCCGGTGCCGTATAGCACGAGCACCTGGCCGCGTAGAGCCGGGTTCACCGCCGTATTCACCGTTCCGTTCTGATTCAGTACCGCGCCGCGGTTCCCGCCCAATTGGAATAGCGCCGGCGCCGTCGGCCGCAGCACCACCGTC
>JBGSME010000796.1:0-3079 GCA_041740335.1 Bryobacteraceae bacterium
TTCGACGGTATGGACGAGTTTCGCTCCACCCTCTGGACCAGCGGAGCCAATGTCCTCGCCCTCCTCGGCAGCTTCAGCCAGTTGTTCCGCCGCTAGAGACCCGTTCAGGGTTCGAGCCCGCCTGCTCCGGAGCCGAAACCCACAAGAGTCGCCGCCCTCTCGGAGCGGCATCCCACTGGCGATGAGAGCGCAGGCGTTGCCGGTGCCGCACGCTCGGGCGCTTGCCGTGTTGAGCCGGATGCGGTCCGGCAGGACTGGCGGCCGTTGAACTCGATGCAGACCTCGACCCGTGCACCAACACGCCGCCCACCAAGGTCACCTCGCTCGACGCCCTTCAGCCGCAGGCGTTCTTCAAACGCAGACAATCACGCGCAGAAACGTCGCCGGGATCCAAGTACCGCCGTTCGTATCCTTGTTCTGCGTCTGCGCCAGTTCCAGGAGCTGACCGTGGAGCTCGTCCACTCTCCCGCTCTTTTCCGCCGCTTCAAACGCATTCATGGTTGGCCCGTAGAATCGTCTGAATGATTCGATCACCTCCCCAGGACTCTTGTCGGGCGACTTGAAGTGGTAAGTGTCCCTGACCATCGAAATGTTCTCGTTGGGTACGCCTGCCTGTACAAAACGTTCGGCAATGTGCGCTTCCACTCCCCACGTCATTGGACTGACGAAGCCCTCCGGAGGCGGAGGCATAAACGATGAGCTGATCTTCAGCAACTGTGCCACGAATGTCGGATCGTTCGGAATCCAGTTGCCCATCACGATACGCCCACCTTGTCTTGTCACCCGCACCATCTCCCGCGCCACATCGAACGGCTTGGGAGCGAACATGGCTCCAAACACGGAAAGCGTCAAATCGAACGAATCATTGTTCACTCCTTCCAGGTTGCACGCATCTCCCTCTGTAAACTTCAGCCGGTCGAGACCCGCCGCCGCCGCTCGCTTGTTCCCCGCATCGACTAAATTCCTGGCTATGTCGATTCCTGTAACTTCAGCTCCCGCGCGTGCAAGGGGAACCGCCGTCGTGCCATCTCCGCAACCGAGGTCTAAAGCCCGCAGCGGCGCCGTGATGCCGATAGACTTCACGACAGCCTCGCCGGATTCCCGCATCAGTGCGGCGATCTTGGTAAAGTCGCCCTTCTCCCACAACGCTTTATTTGGATTCATAATCGCTTCTTCTAACTCCTTAGTCTGTGTCGTGTCAGATCCGGCAAACATTGCTGGAAGCCGTTTCCGTGGCTACAATTGTGCAATGCCCTGCCAGGAACAACCATGCTCGGGAGTCGCCTTCGTTTGCCCGAGCGTCTTTCGCGGGAGGATTGCTTTGCGCGGCGGCCTGGGAACTTTGCCCGCAGTCCAGAGGATCGAATGGATGCGTTCTCCGAGATCCTGAGTGAAGTGAAGCTGAACGGTGCTCTCTTCTTCAGCGCGGAATTCTCCGCTCCCTGGGGTTTTTCGGCGCCCGCATCGAATTTGATGGCGGCCATGCTAGCCCCGGGGGCCGTACACCTTCTGCTATACCACTTCGTCATCGACGGCGCCGCCCTCGTCGAACTGGATGATGGACACTCACTCCACTTGGGCCCGGGAGATGTCGTCATCCTTCCGCACGGGGATCCACACCATATGAGTAGCGGCAAAGACGCGGTCCGGCCATACCCAAACTACGGAATTAACGCCAAAATCAAGTCGCGCGAACTGAGTCCTCTGCACGCTGGCGGTAGCGGTGCCACTTCCCGGTTCGTGTGTGGGTTCATGACCTGCGATCCCCACCTGAGCCGCCCGATATTGAACGGACTTCCGCCCGCGTTCAAAGTCAACATCCGCGCCGATCGTTCCGGGCAATGGCTCGAGAATTCCATCCTGCAGTTAGTCGAAGAAGCGGCTTCAGGACGCGTCGGCAGCGAAGCTATGCTGGCCAAACTCTCCGAGGCCCTGTTCGTCGACACCTTGCGGCGCTACGTTTCCGCCCTGCCCGACGAACAGATGGGTTGGCTCGCCGGGGCGCGCGATCCGCTCGTTGGGAAGAGCCTCGGATTGCTCCACAGCCGCATCGCCCATCCGTGGACCATCGCCGGTCTCGCCGATGAAGTCGGCATTTCGCGATCCGCTCTCGTCGCGCGCTTTACCCGGTATCTCTCCGAGCCACCAATGACGTATCTCACTCGTTGGAGGCTTCAACTGGCCAGGCAATCTCTCGAAAGAACATCGCGCGGCGTCGCCGAAATCGCCGCCGGCGTTGGATACGAATCGGAGGCTGCCTTCAATCGTGCTTTCAAACGTGAGTTTGGCCAGCCTCCCGGCCGGTACCGCATCGAGCGTAAGGCTCATCCAGCCCAAGGGGTCTAGAAAGCCGGCACACCCCTTACACCCGCTCCGCAGCCGCCATCCCCACCGCCCCGGCCGACCCGTTCGGAGCCACCTTCAACAAATCAAAAGCCACATCCCCAGCCCCCGTCGAAATCACCAGCTCATCCAAAAACAACCCATTCCTCCGCCGCGAATCCCGAATCGATTCGAACGTAATCTCCCGCGTCCGCGTCCGGAACCAACGCCGCGTCACGAACACCACCTTATCCCCCGCGAAGCACAAATACCCCAGCGACCGCTTCATCCGCCCCACCGACGCCGTAGCCGCGCATCGCACACCAACCGAAACCCCCGCCGCCGCGGCCATATTCTCCGGAAGCTCGTCCATCAACTCCCGCACATGGCTCCACAGCGCGCCCACTCCAGCGTTCGAGCCCGCCTGCTCCGGAGCCGAAACCCGCACCGTCGGGCCCACGCCGAACCATTTCCCTATCAGCGCACCGATCGCCGCCAGCTCCAGCCGGATCTGCCGCCAGATCCCCGGCGCAAACGCAAAGAATGCCGCGAGAAACACCATCAGCCCGCCCAGGAACCACACCGGATACTGCCACACGATCCACAAACCCACCGGCGCTGCCACGTCTTCCGCCAGACTCATCGCTACATTGGAAAATGGTTCCGGACTGTGATTGATCGCCAACCGCGTCGCCGCCTTCGTCGAATGCGCCGTGAACGCCACACTCCCCGCCAGCAGCGCCACGATCGTTTTGAA
>JBGSME010000797.1:0-8546 GCA_041740335.1 Bryobacteraceae bacterium
CCGGATGAGGGTCCGTTTGGCGGCAGCGGGCGCCGGTGTGATTCCGGCGTTTTCGATGCGTGCCAGCAGGAACCGGTCAATATCATTGACCCCCTGGTTTGTCTTGATGGCCGGCACAGCCGGCCGCTTGACAGGCAGAAAGGCCCAGAATTGGCGGGCTTCCGCGCGGATCCCTTTGGCCGGGGCCAGCGCAGCCTGCTTCTCTTCCGGCCACACAGCGCCGTCGTTGATCCAGCGCTCGAATTCGCCAATCTCCTCCGCGGAGAGCGCTTCGGTGGGCGGCATCTTGAGGTCTTTCGACTGACGTTTCAGCGCTCGGATGAGGAGGCTCGTCTGTGCATCGCCCGGCTTCATGGCTGCTCCGCGGGCGCCGCCTTTTAGGATGGCCTCGCGGGAATCCAGACGAAGGCCGCCCATCTTTGCGGTGGTGTGACACGCGTAGCACTTGGCTGCGAGAAGCGGGCGGACCTTGGTTTCGAAACGGTCCTCCAGCGGGGGCGAAGCGGCTAAGAGCGTAGCAATTGCGAGCAGCAGTGGCAGTCGGGCCATGTTCTTGATCTGCGGTCATTATATGGGATACCGCCGGCGTGGGTTTCCAGCAGTTCGGGTACCGTTGTAGGTATTTCGGTATTCGCACTTTTACTCTTGTAAGTGCATACCGTTCGTGGTATGATCAGGCCATGAAGACCAGCCTCGATCTCCAGCAGGAGCTGTACAGGGCCGTAAAGGTGAAGGCGGCCCAGGATGGGCGCACCATTTCCGATCTGGTCAGCGAGGGGATCCGCCTGGTGCTCAAGATGCCCGATGAGCGCGAGCCGCGCCGCGTTCAGTTCCCCTTGATCGCGGCCGATCCGAAGAGGCCCGTGTTGACGCAAAAGCAGGTGGCGGAGGCGGAAGCGGCAATGCTGGCCGAGGAGGCGTCGCGGCTTGGTTCATCTGTGCGACGTTAATATCCTGCTCGCGCTGTGCCACGGCCAGCACGAGCATCATGCCGTGGTGTCCCGCTGGGTGGAAGACGGCGCCGCCCGGGCGTCGATGGTTCTGTGCCGCGTGACTCAATTGGCGCTCTTGCGGCTGATGAACAACCCGGCGGTGATGGGAGATCAGGTCTGTTCCGGCGCCGCTGGCTGGCGAATCTACGATCTGCTGCTATCGGACGAGCGTTTTGTACACTACGCCGAACCGCCCGGCATGGAGGAAACGCTACGCCGCCTCACCGCGAATATTCGCCAATCACCCAAGTTGTGGCAGGACGCCTATCTCGCCGCCTTTGCCCAAACGGCAGGAATTCCCATCGTCACGCTGGACGCCGGATTCCGGCAGTTCCGCGGCGTCCGCAGCGTGATTCTGGCGGCCCGCCGAAATATCAGAACGTCATCCGAAGCCCCATCTGCATGATCCTCGGTCCGCTTGTGGTGTCGATTTGCCCCGGGCGCGCCGCGGTAATGTTACTCCGTGGATTGTTCAGATTCGCGTGGTTGAACGCATTGAACATTTCCCAGCGGAACTGCATCTGCGCGCGTTCCTTGATGGGGAACCGTTTGAAGAGAGCGAAGTCGAGGTTCCAGTCGCCTGGACCTATCAGGGCGTTGCGCCCGGTATTCCCGTAGCTGCCTGCGTTCGGGAGCGCGAACTTCGTTGCGTCGAAGTAGCGCGCCATCAGTTCGTCTCGCGAACGGCCTGGGTCGAGCGTGGCGTCGCCCAGCGAATCGGGCCGCTGGGTCCCCGTTCCCGACAGCGCCACGTCCCGTCCGGACACAACGTTGAAGGGGCGGCCGGACTGCGCAATGAAGATGCCGTTGGTCTGCCATCCGCCGAGGATCCATTTGCCTAGGCCTGCGGTGGGTCCTGGGATCTCCCACAGAAACGAGGCGACCATGCGGTGGCGAACATCAAAATCCGAGAGCCCCTTATCGGCGCGCATGTTCATCGTGTCCTGGCCGTTGAAGCCGTCGACGTCGATCGACATGCCATCAATGGATCTTGACCAGTTGTAACTGCCAAGCAGTGTGAATCCGCCCGAGAAGCGCTTGTTGAGCGTGAACTGCAGCGCGTTGTAGGTAGAGTTAATCACGTTCTCGTAGCTGATGATACTGGCGAATTCCGGTGCGTAGATACGCCGGGCCGGGATGTTGCCGACGGTAGCGCCTGCCCGGAACAGCGCCGGATTCAGTTCACGCCGAATCGGCAGCCGCGTACCCTTGGAACCAAGGTAGCCGGCGGTGAAAACGTAGCCCGGCGCCACTTCGCGCTGGATGTTGAAATTCCACTGTTGGACATAGGGCGCGGCGAAGAAGGGGTCGACACTGAGCCCTACCGTTACAGGGCGCAGGAAGGTGTAAGCGGCGCGGTCGGCGGCGGTTGCCGGCGGCGCGTAGGGAAACGGATTGACTTGGCCGGCATAGGGGTCACTGAAACTCCTGGGCTGATTCACGGTGATCTGGAGCGAATAAGGCGGCGAGTTCACGAAGTGGCTGAGTTCGTGGAATCGCGGGATATCGTAGAAGAAGCCATAGGCGCCCCGAATGCTGGTTTTGCCGCCGGCCGTGGGGCTCCAGGCGAAGCCGACTCGCGGGGCGAGATTATTCAGATCGCTGCCGGTCCCGCCGCGGGGCACTCCCGCGTCGTCCTGGTAAACCATACCGGTGGGCGCCGTGGGGAAAGCGGTTGATTGCTGGCCGGGCCGGAACAAGGTAAGTTCCTTCGCGGCCGAGTAAAACGGGAACTGCGGTTCGTAGCGAAGGCCGAAGTTAAGAGTGAGCCGGGACGTGACGCGCCAGTCGTCCTGGAAGTAGAGCGAGAAGGTCTGCGCGCGGATCTGATTGATGCGGATGGAACCCTGCGTGAAGTTGAGCGGGCGCCCGATCAGAAAATCCGCGAACGGCGATCCCGTGAACTGGCCGTTGAAATTGAACTGTGGGTCAACGCCATTGGCAGTGACGCGGTCGCTTTTTGACCATCGGTATTCGCCGCCGAACTTCAGCAGGTGGCCACCGCGGGTCCATGTGGCGTTCTCAAGGAATTGGTGAGTGGGGCGGTCGATCAGCACGAGGTTGTCCTGATTGAGGTTCCATAGGCCGGTCACTTGCCCGCGATAGTGCGGCACCAGCGTCTTGCCCAGTGCGTCCACTCCGCCTCGATTGACGTTCACGCCCATGTCCCGATAGGAGATGCCGGCCTCGGATCCGAAGGGCAACGGGCCGCGATCGATCAAAGACTTGTTCCACGTATACTGCGACACCAGCAAAAAGGATGGCGACAGCGTCCATGTGTGTTGTCCCGTCACGTTCCAGGTGTCGAAGGCCACCTCCGAGGTGAGAACGGGAAGCCCGGCAACGGCAAGGTCCTGCGCCGAGGTCTTGAAGAAGCGGCCGCTGAGGCGTTGGCTATCGGTGAGCGCGTAGTCGACGCGGCCCAGGATCTGGTTGGAATCGGTGGTCTCGGGCGCGTTGAAGACGTAGCGGTTTCCAGAGGCGTTCGCGCCCGGCACTTGCAGGGCTTCCAGGAACTTCAACGACGCGGGATCAAAGCGCGTGGCCGGGATCAGGGCGTTCGGGAAGGGCTGGTTCGTTAGCGGGTCGCGCGGTTTCGCCGCCGACGAAGAGAAGTCCCCGCCGCGCTCGCCGGCCGTGGGCACCACGACATTGGACCGTGTTGCGCCGCTCCTCTGCCGAACGCCTTCGTACGACCCGAAGAAGAAGGCCTTGTTGCGGATGATCGGTCCGCCAACAGCGCCGCCGAACTGATTGCGGCGGAGCTTGCTCTTGGTGATACCGAAGTAGCTGCGCGAGTCCAGCGCGTCGTTCCGGATGAACTCCCACAGGGACCCGTGTAACTGATTGGTGCCGGACTTGGTTACGGCATTCACCACTGCCCCGGAGTTGCGGCCGTACTCGGCGCTGAAGTTGTTGGTCTGAACGCTGAACTCTTCGAGGGCGTCCGGATTCGGCACAACCGCCGCTACGTTCTGCTGCGGATCGTTGTTATCGCCTCCGTCGAGCATGTAGTTCGTGGATGTACCGCGCCCGCCGTTCACCGCGATGCCGTCGTTGCGGTTGAGGGTACCACCTCCAGGCGCGGAAACCGCGCCTGGAACGAGCAGCACCAATTGAAGCGGGTTTCGGCCGTTAAGCGGGAGTTCGGAAATCCGCTTCTCATCCACCACCTCACGGATGGTGGCGCTGACGGTGTCCACCTGAGCCACTGCGCCGGTGACGGTTACCGATTCGGATGTGGCGCCGAGGTCGAGCTTCACGGCCACTTCCCGGTTCTGATCGGAGTCCAGCCGGAACGCTTCCGAAGCAAACTGGCGAAAGCCTTCCTTAGTGGCTTCCACGCGGTACTCACCCACCGGCAGGCGGGGAAAGTTGAATCGGCCGGATTCGTCTGACTGCGCCGTGAACGATAGCCCGGTGCGCGTGTTCACCGCACGGATGGCGACGGCGGGAATTACCGCCCCTGAGCCATCCTCCACCGATCCAAGAACTTGGCCGGTTGATTGCGCCAACGCCGCTCCGGCGGCCAACAGCATAGCGAGACAGGTACACCTGATGGTCATGAAAGACCCCCCTTTTCGAGATGCCCATTACGCTATCACAAGTAGGGCCCTCGTGGAAGTTCAGCCTTTCAATCGGGTGTGGCGCTGCGCGCGTCCGGCCGCGCGCCGAATCTTCAGAACGTCATCCGCAGGCCCATCTGCATGATCCGCGGACCGCTCGTGGTGTCGATCTGCCCCGGCCGCGCCGCGGTGATGTTGCTGCGCGGATTGTTCAGGTTGGCGTGGTTGAACGCGTTGAACATTTCCCAACGAAACTGCAACTGGGCGCGTTCTTTGATGGGGAAACGCTTAAACAGAGCAAAGTCGAGGTTCCAGTCGCCCGGGCCAACCAGAGCGTTGCGCCCAGTGTTGCCGTAGGTTCCGGCGGCGGGAAGGGCGAACTTCGCAACGTCGAAGTAGCGCGCCATCAGTTCGTCTCGCGAGCGGCCCGTGTCGAGGGTTGGATCGCCCAGAGAATCGGGCCGCTGGGTTCCAGTTCCCGAGAGCGCCACGTCACGGCCATTCACCACGTTGAAGGGCCGGCCGGACTGCGCAATGAAGATGCCGTTGGTCTGCCATCCACCGAGGATCCATTTGCCGATTCCCGCGGTTGGGCCGGGCACTTCCCACAGGAACGACGCGACCATGCGGTGGCGTACGTCGAAATCCGAAAGCCCCTTGTCGGCGCGCATGTTCATCGTGTCCTGACCGTTGAAGCCGTCGACGTCGATCGACATGCCGTCGATGGATCTGGACCAGTTGTAACTGGCGAGTAGCGTGAATCCGCCGGAGAAGCGCTTGTTGAGGGTGAACTGCAGCGCGTTGTAGGTGGAGTTAATCACATTCTCGTAACTGATGATACTCGCGAACTCAGGCGCGTAGATGCGACGCGCGGCGATGTTCCCTACGGTGGCCCCCGGTCCAAAGATCGCCGGATTGAGCTCCCTCCGGATAGGCAGCCGCGTACCCTTTGAGCCGAGGTAGCCGGCCGTGAGCACATATCCTGGGGCCACCTCGCGCTGGATATTGAAGTTCCATTGCTGCACATACGGCGCGGCGAAGAAGGGATCGACGCTGAGGCCGACGATCACAGGGCGGAGGAAACGGTACGCGGCGCGATCCGCCTCGGTGGCGGGCGGCTCATAAGGGAACGGATTCACCTGGCCGGCGTAGGGTTGCGAGAAACTGCGCGGATTGTTGACCCGCACCTGGAGGGAATAGGGCGGCGAGTTTACGAAGTGGCTGAGTTCGTGGAAGCGGGGGATGTCGTAGAAGAAACCGTAAGCGCCGCGGATGCTGGTCTTGCCGCCGGCGAATGGCGTCCATGCGAAGCCGATGCGCGGGGCCAGGTTATTCAGGTCGCTGCCGGTACCGCCGCGAGGCACGTTGGCATCGTCCTGATAGAGGAGGCCAGCGGGCGCGCTGGGAAAGACGCTCGATTGCTGGCCGGGGCGGAACAGCGTAAGTTCTTTCGCCGCGGAGTAGAACGGGAACTGCGGTTCGTAACGGAGGCCGAAGTTCAACGTGAGGCGCGGATGGACGCGCCAGTCATCCTGAAAATAGAGCGAGAACGTCTGCGCCCGGATCTGATTGATGCGGATCGAACCCTGCGTGAAGTTGACGGCCCGGCCCAGCAGGAAATCCGAAAAGGCGTTTCCGCTGATCTGCCCGTTGAACGTGAATTGCGGATCTACGCCGTTGGCCGTCACGCGATCGCTCTTTGACCAGCGGTACTCGCCGCCGAACTTCAGCAGATGTCCCCCATGGGTCCAAGTGGCGTTTTCAAGGAATTGATGGGTCGGGCGGTTGATAAGGACAAGGTTGTCCTGGTTGAGGTTCCAGAAGCCGGTAACCTGGCCGCGATAGTGGGGCACGAGCGTCTTGCCGAGCGCGTTGAGTCCGCCGCGATTGACGCTGATCCCCATGTCGGCGTAAGAGAGGCCATCGCCGCCGCCGATGGGCAGCGGGCCGCGATCGATCTGCGATTTGTTCCAGGTGTATTGCGACACCAGCAACAGCGTGGGCGAGGCCGTCCATGTGTGCTGGCCGGTTACGTTCCATGTGTCGAAGGCAACCTCTGAGGTGAGTACGGGCAGGCCGGCCGTGTTGAAATCCGCCGCTGTCGTCTCGAAAAAGCGGCCGCTCAGCCGCTGCGAATCGGTGAGCGAATAATCCACGCGGCCGAGGAATTGATCCGAATCGGTGGATTGCGGCGGGTTGTAGATGAAACGGTTGCCGGGCGCGTTGGGTCCTGGAATCTGCATCTTGTCCAGGAACGAGAGGGAAGCCGGATCGAAGCGCGATGCCGGGATGATTCCGTTGGCGAACGGCTGGTTTCCGTTGAGCGGATCGCGGGGACGCCGGTTGGCGGCGGACGAAGAGAAATCGCCACCGCGCTCAGCCGCCGTTGGGACCACCAGATTCGAACGAGTGGTCCCGGTCCGCTGGCGAACCCCTTCGTAGGATCCGAAGAAGAACGCCTTGTTGCGAATGATCGGCCCCCCCACCGCGCCGCCGAATTGATTGCGTCGAAGCTTGCTCTTGGTGATCCCAAAGAAGCTGCGCGCGTCGAGCGCATCATTGCGAATGAACTCCCATAGCGACCCATGGAGAGCATTGGTGCCGGACTTGGTGACGGCGTTGACCACCGCGCCCGAGTTGCGCCCATATTCGGCGCTGAAGTTGTTCGTTTGGACGCTGAACTCTTCCAGGGCGTCCGGATTCGGTACCACCGTGGCGACGTTCTGCTGCGGGTCGTTGTTGTCGCCGCCGTCGAGCATGTAGTTCGTGGATGTACCGCGGCCGCCATTCACGGCGATGCCGTCGTTGCGGTTGAGCGCGCCGCCGCCCGGAGCGGATACCGCGCCAGGCACCAGGAGTACCAATTGAAGCGGGTTCCGGCCGTTCAGCGGAAGTTCCGAGATGCGCTTCTCGTCCACTACCTCACGGATCGTGGCACTCACCGTATCCACCTGGGCGACAGCGCCCGACACGGTAACCGACTCGGTCGTCGCGCCGACGTCGAGAAGAACGGTAACACCGCGGCTTTGGTCGGCATCGAGGCGGAACGATTCGGAGACGAATTGCCGAAAGCCTTCCTTCGCCGCCTCTACACGATAGTCGCCTACCGGGAGGCGCGGGAAACTGAAGCGCCCGGCTTCGTCGGATTGAGTGGTGAACTCGAGCCCCGTCCGCGTGTTGATCGCGCGAACGGCCACCGTGGGAACTACCGCGCCGGACCGGTCCTCGACTGTACCGAGGATCTGGCCGCTCGATTGCGGCCATGCGGGTAGCGTTGCGAAGAGCAACAGAAAGACGTTCAGAACTGGATGATGACGTGCCATGACGGGCCCCTTTCAGAGATTCGTCATTAACATATCACAATCTATTGACAATGCTACTTTTCCTCGTGGCACGTCCCGCACGCCGCCTTGGCTCCGGCCTTCAGGTGGCATGACCGGCAGAACTTCATCGTGTGCGCCACCTCGCGCTCCAGAACTCCACGCGTTTCCACCGGACCATGGCAGTACGTACAGCCAGTAGACTTGTGGACGCGGTGACTAAAGCGGACAGAACTCGGGACCTCGTAGACCCGCTGCCAGCCGATACGCCGCTTGGCCGCGGCCGTGCGGGCGAGTGTACGAACATGGGGTGACTCGGTCTTCACACGATCGTGGCAGCGCATACACGATGCAGGCGGGGCAATTTGAATTCGAGCGCCCCGGCCCGGGTGGCAATCGACGCATTGTGCGCCGGCGCCGGCGTGGTCCCGATGGCTGAACGGCAACGGTTGTTCCGCGAACATCGCCGCGCCAACCAGAAGCAGGAGGGTGGCGAAGCGCCGGCCCCGTCCGTCGTATACTCTAGGCAGGTGGATACGGAGTTTACCCGAGCCGGAGAGCTGTTCCGGCCGCATCCGAATCTCAGTGACTCGGTCAACCGCCGTGTTGTTCGATCCGAGGTGGATGGGGGTGTCGATTTGCGGATCCTTCAGGCCGGGGCCGAGTTG
>JBGSME010000798.1:0-5129 GCA_041740335.1 Bryobacteraceae bacterium
CGCCGGCGTCAGCGCGGCGAAAAGAGCCGCACACGCAACCATGGTTGCCTGGATCGCCCGCTGCGAAGCGCGGGTCCGCGGACAGGCAGGGGAAACAGTGGACGGATACCTCACTGGACCTCCAACGCCGCAACGCTTCTCTGCCCCGGCCCGGCGATGATGGTGGCGTCCGGCAGCCGGAACACCGTCTCCCCAAGCGCCGCCAGTACGGCTTCGCGGCTCACCGCGTCAATCTGCGTCAGCAGTTGGCTCAATGATTTGGTGGAGCCCGTGCGTTGCATCGCGTGGGAGAGCATCGCCGCGCAAGTGAGCGGATCCTCGAGACTCGAAATCAGGCTGCTCCTGACTCGCTTCCGTGCCCGCGCCAAATCCGAGTCTGTGATTTCCTCATCCCGCAGCCCCGCAAGCATCGCTTTTACGGCGGTCTCGATATCATCCACGGGAGAATTCGGCTCCGCCAGTGAGATCAACAACAAGGCCTCGGTGCCGCTTCCGTCTCCGGGCACGGACTGTAACCGGAATTGCCGCACTCCCCGCACCGACGCCTGATGCCGCGATAGCCAAGACGCCGGCCCGCCCGCCAACAATTCCCGTATCACCATGTGGGCTGCCTGCCCTGCGTTCGCAATCCGCCAGCCCATCCAGATCTGATGCGCCACATCCGCCCGTACCGGCACTCGGACCGGCTCCGCCCGGCTGGCTACGGTCTCGTTGGGCGCCGCCCCGCCTCGGGCCGCGGCTTTCCCGGCGGCCCCAATCGCGATCGATCCAAAATGTGCGTTCGCCCAAGCCTTGACCCGATCCGCCGTCACGTCGCCGATAACAGCAATCGCAATATTGCTGGGCCGGTAGTGCTCCGCAAAAAACGCCTTCGCGTCTGAAACACGCATTCCTCTTGTCTGGCTGAATGGAACGCCGAGCTTCTCATAAGCGTGACCGGCAAATAGGGCGGCGTAGAATGATCGCAGTACCGGTACCGCCGGAGCCCGGTCCAACTGTTCCATTGATGCCCGCAGGCTGTTTCTCTCCTGATAGAAGTACCGCCAGGATGGCTCCCGGATCCAATCGCCCCACATCCGGAACGGGATCTCCGCCCGTTCGGAAGGAATCGTGACCAGATAGGTTGTGCTATCGGCGCCCAGCAGAAATCGGACCGGGGATGCCCCGTTGGCATCGAGAGTATCCGCGAAAAAAGACGGGATCCCAAACGCCTCGGCCTTTACCAACTCCAACTTCCCGTCGTCGCTGTCGCTTTCCGCATCCAGGCGCGCCTGCCTCGACGCATCCGGAGTTGCCGGCCGCATCAGCATCTCCGCCTTCTCGAGCAATGCTTTCTCTTGCGCCGGATTTCGTGACCCAAGCGCCGCGGATCCATGCCGGAAGGTGCGCTCGATCATGCGCGACACCCCGGAGAGGTCCTCAGGCTCATCGGCCGCACCTGCCCCCACTCGAATCTGGAATGTCACCGTTGGCAGGTCATGCCGTTCCAACACGGCCACCTGCAGCCCATTGGCAAGACGAAATTCGCTCAACCGGCCGCCCCAAAGCCCAGCATCCTGGCTGGCGCCCGCCGCGGTCCAAACGGCCAGCAGCGGTAACCAATAAATCAAACGCATTAGTACCAGCTTAACCCGGTCGGTTTCCAGTCAGGGGGGATCACAAGTTTACACGCGCCCACACCTCAGGCGCAGTGAATGGTGGTAGAGTAAGAATCCAGCGAAACCGAATAGCCCCCTCTTGTCCCCTCGCCGGCCCAGGGGGGCTAACCAGTTCGCCGTTGGGCTCCCCGATCCGAGCCGGCGGCTACAGCCAGGAGGTGGCATGAGAACACTCGCAAGAATTTGGGTTCTGGTTCCGGCCGGGCTTGCCCTCGTCCCGTTGATCGCCCTCGCGCAGGACAGCGTTGCCCGCGCCCGCCAGCTCGAAACGCAAGGCGATTTTTCCGGCGCCCGCGCCGTACTCGAACAGGCCGCCGGCCAAACCCCGGCTATCGAAGCGAATCTGGTGGCCTACGCCGAATTTCTCGACCGTTATCGCCACCCCAACGCTCGCGCCGCCTATGAGAGGCTCGCCCAATCCAACCCCGCGCCGGAGCGCAAACAGGCCGTCCTGCATCGTTTGGTAATCCTCGCGCTTCTCGACGGCGACAAAACAGCCGCCGCCAAACACCTCGCCGCCTATCGCCAGGCTGGCGGCACGGCCCTCCCGGACGGGCTTCCCCAACCTGCCGCGCGTCCGGCCGAACCCGTCGTGCTCCTTCCCGGGCCAATCTCCGGATTCAATCGGATGGCCGCTTTGGCGCCCGATCTAAAACCCGCCGACGTACTGCCCGCTCTCGCCCGCAATGTGGTCACCAATGGCTATCAGGCTTCCAATAGTCAGGAAGCCCTCGAACAGACCGAATACCTCAAGCTCGTCTTCCGCTATCTTTCCCAGGCGCGTGAGCTCGATCGCTTCGCCGGCGCGGAGAAGAAAATCATCCTCGAAACCTGTGACTCGCCGCGCACCGGCGAGATCCTCAAGATTCTCGGCTATCGCATGCGCGGCCAATGCGGCGGCGACGTGGTTCTCGAAACCGTCAACGCCGGGCGCGCTTTTCTAACGATCGACTCCGGTTTCCCTCTGGCCGAAATGGAGCTGGCCCTGCGCACCAATCGCCCGTTCTCCTACGACTACAAACCCGCCGAAATTCCCGTCCTGTACGGGCCCGAGTATTGGATGGCGGCGGAAAAGAAAGAGAAGTCCGAATTCATCGACGCTTTTCTGTCTGACCCCGCTCTTTGCCGGCTCTACCTCGGTCTCTCCAAGCTCGATATGCATACCGCCGACGAACTAAGAAAGGGGATCCCGGTGCAGCGCCTTCGAGCCTTCGCCCATGTTCTCGACTTTTTCGGCGGGATGTTCCGCATCCGCAACGGCAAAGTCGACGTCCCCGGCGGTCCATCCGCCGAGGCAGTGTGGGGGGAGTTGGTAGGTGTCCCGGTCACCCAGGGCCCACAGTTTATCGAAAAGCTGCTCGCCAAGGACGACGGCTGGCTCAATAGCTACTTTGACGCTCTTTCCCGCATCGACGGTCCCGTGCTCAGCTACCTCACCCAGGCTGGCCGGATGCGCCGCTTCTACGCCGCGCTCCACGGCCGGATCTCGAGCCCCGGTCCGGCTCGCCCCGTCTTCCGTTCCAACACGGACCTCATGCTGCTCACCACCCGCCTTCGTCTCGAGCCCGACGGCACGCCCCACATCCCCGGCGGCCTCGAAGTCTGGCGAATGCTCTTCGTCAAACATCCTCACGGCAAGTACGACGGCAAGCTCACCAAGCTCGCCGCCAACTGGAAAGAGGCCGACGATCTGATCGAAGCCCTCTTCGCCCTGTGCCGCAAAGCGGTCGAGAATGAGCCGCTCAAAATCTTCATGGCCATGACGGACCTCAATCAGCGCCGCAACAAACCGCTCGAAGCGGCCACCGTTGATCGTCTCGCCCGCAATTGGCGGATCGTTGGCGCGCAGTATCCCGTGTTCTCCGAAATCCCAACACTGTCTGACGCCACAATGCTGCTCTACCTCGATGGCATTGAGACAGTGAACGGAATCCGCAATCAACAGGTGCGCGCCGACGCCGCCGGATCCATGCAGGCTCTCATCGGCCTCTGGCAAATCTTCGCCCGCAACGGCAACATGCCCCTGGCCGACGCTGAAGGCGTCCTCGTCGATATCCTGAAGGAATTCTCCACCGTCAAGGACTCTCACCAGATCTTCTCCGCCGCCGCCTCCGGAACCCGCCGCCTCCTCAAGGCCACCAACGCCCCGGCGAACGCCTCCCCGCAGGACCGGATGCTGACCCTGCTCGCAGGCACCGCCTCCCCCCGCGATCCCGAAGCCCATGAGCAGATCATCCAGGACATGGCGCGCATCTTCGAGGCGCAGAAACTGATCTCGGTGAAGACACTGCTCGACCTCGCCGACCAAATCGACGGATTGGCCCAAGGCGCCAAGTTTGATCCCACACTCTCCAACCGGCTCACCGCGCGCATGCAGGAACTCCAACTTCCCCGCGCCTCCCTCACCGGTATCGAAAAGAACGCCCTCTCGTTCGGCTACTGGACCGAAAAACACATCGAAGCAGAACGAAAGGTCCGCATTCGGGCCATGCTCGAAAAAGCCGGCGCGGACGCTGGAAAGCTCAACGACGCACGCGCCGAACTCACCCCTATCCTCCGCGACACACTCGTCGGCTTCAACTATCTGTACTATGCTCCGCCCGGAGCCCAGCTTCTCCAAACCAACCCGCTGTTCGTCCGGAGTCACGATTTCCTTGGGGTGCAAGGCACTAATCAAACATGGCGCACTACTGAAGTTCTCGGGTCCGGCTGGCCTTCGAGCGCCGGCGGCCGTTTGGTCGGCTCACTCGCCGGGCTGCCCTACGCGCTGGCCGAAGCCGAACAGAATTTCCTGATCCCCAGCCGGGAACAGGCGCTCATCTGGGGTGACCTCGTTCCTCAAATGATCCTCAGCGCAAAGATCTCCCGCTGGTGGAACGTCTCACCGATGCAGGTGCACTGGGTAGGACTTCACCTCCGCCACGCCGAATCGCTCATCGCGGAAGCGTACGTCAATCCGAAGCTGCGCGAGTCCCTCATCACACGGATCGCCCGGCTCGCCGCGCCCGCCCGCGCCAGCCGCGTGTCGCAAATGATCGAACAGGGCGAACTCCGCACCGCGCTCGAAAATATCACCGCCTCCGAACTCTATCTCCTCGGCTCCTGGCAGGGCGAGTCCGCCGGCGATCCGCTGAGCCGCGAAATCCAATCCCTCGCCGCCCGTTCCGCCACCTCGCTGACGCCAAGCGCGATCTCGCGCGCGTTCGGAACTCCCAAACCGACACTCACGAATTCATTCCGCCCCGAGTTGCTCAATCTCCGAACCTTCCCGACGCTCATGGGTTATTCCTCGCGCTTGATGGCGGAAAGCTGGGAATCTCATATCCTCTACTATGTCGGCCTGGCCGATGAACTCCACATCTCCCCGGACCGCCTCAACGTCGCCATCCCCGAGTGGACTCGCCAAACCGTCGAGCGTATCTTCGCCACCCACCTCGAGGATTGGCCCGCCCTGTTGCGTTCCCTCCGCAA
>JBGSME010000799.1:0-2639 GCA_041740335.1 Bryobacteraceae bacterium
GCGGCCGCCGGAGAGCTGATCGCCCATCTGATGCGCGAAGCGGATCGCTTTGCCGATGGGGCGCCGCAGCACGACGATATGACCGCCGTGGTGTTGCGGTGCCTGTAAAATTCGAAAACTTTTGAGCCCGATTCGCAGGAGGAGCGTCTATCCGAGTGTGCAATCGGGAATCTCCGTCGGCTCGCCCGGTATTTCTCCTCGCGATGCCGGGCGACTGGCCGGCGTCCTCGAAGCCAAGGTCACGCAGCGAGGCGTAAATCTCGCCTCTCTCTCTCTATTCGGCCCGGTGCTGGTCGTATTTCTTCGCCACTCCGGATGCACGTTCTGCCGGGAGAGCCTGGCCGACATCGCCCGCGGCCGGGCGGCGATTGAGGCAAACGGCACCCGGATCGTGATTGTCCATATGGCTTCTTCGAAGAATACCGCCCAAGGCGGACTCGCTCCGTTCCCGCGGGATCGTGAGTTCCCTCCGGGCCCGGAGACGCACCTTGCCGGTCGTTGCTCTTCCGGCGGGATGCTCGCTCTGTTGGCCAAGCACGGGCTTGACGATCTGGATCGGATCGAGGACGACGACCAGTCTCTGTACCGCGCGTTCGGTCTGCGACGCGGAACCTTTCGCCAATTGTTCGGCCCGAAAGTGTGGTTTCGGGGACTGATGGCCGGTGCGGTGGCCGGGCACGGGATGGGCAGGCCGGATGGCGATATCCGGCAAATGCCTGGCGCCTTTGTCATCAACCGCTGCGAAGTGGTGCAGCGATTCAAATCTTCGAGCGCGGCGGACCGGCTCCCAGTGATGGAATTCGGCGGAGCCAGCTAGGTGCTGAATTAGGCGAAATTAAGGCTTCCCTTCGTACCACCCGGCGAGTATACTCAGTAGCACACAACCGGCTCAAACGAGCCCTGGGCGTAACAACACCGGTACGAAAGGAACGATTGCTATGCGACTCGCTATCGACCAAATGGAATCCGTTACCACAGTGGCTGGAACGGAAACTCTCGCCGCAGTGCTTGACCGCAAGGGACGAAACGTCTTCTTCGTCGAATCTCAATCTACCGTCTATGAAGCTGTCGAACGCATGGCGGAGCGCCACGTAGGGGCTTTGCTGGTGATGGACGATGAGCGGCTTCGCGGTGTAATCTCGGAGCGGGATTACGCCCGAAAGGTGATTCTGCAGGGCAAATCGTCGCGCGAAACCCGGGTCCACGAAATCATGACCACGCAGGTTGTCACCGCCGATCCGTCGATGTCGGTGGGGGATGGGTTACGTCTGATGACCGAAAGACGAGTGCGGCATTTGCCGGTGGTGGACCGCAATACCGGGGCGGTGGACGGGGTGGTGTCGATCGGCGATCTTGTCCGGTCTGTAATGACGGCGCAGGCGCAGAGGCTCGAGGAGTTGACCAGTTATATCTCCGGGAGTTATCCGGCATAGTTCCTGCTAAGTGACGATGCCGGATATATCGATCAGGTGCAGTTGACGACCGCCCTCGTGCGGTGAATCGACAATCACTGTTCTCCCATCCGGGCTGAACCTTGGATGGGTGTCGCATCGCCACTCGCCTTTGTACGCGGGCGGGGAATGAAATCTCCCTAGGTCGTGCCGCGTTGCGGAGCGCGTGTCGTAAAGATAGACGTTTTGCATGCGCTCCCTGTCGGGATAGGTGTCGTTCAGGATCCAGCGGTTTCCCGGCAAGTAAGTACAATGGCCGTTCACCGGCATCAACTCCGGTGCGATTACTTCCACGTGCTCGCTGCGATCGCGATATAGATAGAACTTATCGCCGTGCGAGGGATGCCACGCCCATGCGAGAACGTGTTGCGGGTCCCGCCAGATGAAATGGGATGTCTTTCCGTGGGGATCGAGAATGTAGGGATCCTTGCCGTCGGAACCCACCGTGAACATGCGCGTCGAAAAGCTCGCGCCTTCACGGTCGCCTCGCCAGCGATGCAAAAAGATAAGCCGCTTTCCGTCTGGAGAGACTAACAGGTGATTGACCCAGTGTTTGGCGTTTTTTGAGAATCCGCCGGGATACGGCACGCCCGCCGCATCGGCCAGGGACACGATCAACTGCTTACGCCCGCTGGCCATGTCGACTTTCCAGACTCCGATATCTTCGGGAACGGCTTTGGCCGCGTTCGGATCCGGCAATCCCGCATAGCCGTAGCCGGGCCGGCAATCATTCAGACGCCGGAAATCGCACGACACGCCCCACTTTGCATCGGGGCTCAACGCGTAAACCGCGGATCCGATGGTGCGCACGCGGCCTGTGCGGACGTTGGCAATGCGGCATACGAACTCGCCAGCCTCGCGGTCGTTCCACATTACTTCGTGGTTGGACCCGGGCAACCACTGCAGCATGCATCCCTGCTGCCAGTTCCACGCGTGCGTTGTTCCGAGCCCGGTCCAGCGGTCATGGTCCGCGGTGTCGATCATGCCGACTCGAATGGTGTCATCGGCGCGCGGCGAGCGATGTTCGAAATCCACTTCCATGCCGAGCACATAGCGGCTGGTGGGATCAAACTGCAGCTTGTCGTAGTAGCCGAACCAATGATACTTCGGTCCGTGAGTCAAGGCCCGAACGGGCGCGGGCTTCGCCGCCTTCGCCGAGACGGCCGAGAGCGCGGCGAGAAAGCGGCG
>JBGSME010000800.1:0-5682 GCA_041740335.1 Bryobacteraceae bacterium
GTTTGCCGCTGAGTTTCCAGTAAGTGATTTCGGCCACCCGGAGCGCGCCCCACACCATAAGGAGAACGGGCCAGTAGTTGGCGAGGAATTGGAGGACGTTGAGATCGGCGCGGAGGTTGTTGAGCAGGAAAGCGGTGCCGATCAGGACGAGGAGAATGGGTCCTATCAAAGAGCCGCGTCTCATGATTGCGGCCCTCCCGTGTAAGTGGTTGGCGATTGGTGCGGGGGTGGAGATTGCGTTAGGCGTTCAGCGAGTACGAGGAGGCCGAGGACGACGAGCAGTACCGGCCAGGTGTGCCCGAAGCCAAAGGAGCCGATGTGGTCAAGGAGCATGAGGGTTCCGAGAACGAGCAGGAGGACGGGTCCGCGAATGGAGCGGAAGTAACTTTCCGTATAGGAAGCGGAGGAGTAAGTGTGGATGTTAGGAGCGGTGTTCATGGCCCACCTCGCTGGGAGGATTCCGTCTCTCGTTGGTATTGAGCCGCTCATAGAGCATATAGACGCCGGCGGCGATGGGGATGAGCGGCCAGAACCGGGCGATTTCGTGAAGCGGGATGAGGTTGAAGTTGTTCAACAGGAAGACAATGCCGATTCCGATCAGGACGACAGGGACGGCGAGGGTATTGGATTTGAACTGGAACAGAGACGAGAATTCGTCAACGGGCAGGCCGAGGGCGCGTTTGTTGGCGGTGTGATAGGCCTCGAAGGCCATGTAGGCGACCCAGGCGACGATGAGCATGGCGAAGAGAGCTTCTCCGGGACCGCGGGTTGCATCGGCGAGGGAGGCGAGCAGGCCCATGACGAAGACATGAGTGAGTCCCTTGGCGTACTGGCCGTTGTAGATGGCGCCAACACCGGGAATGAGTCCGAGCAGGAAGGCGAGCCCGGGCGAGGGGGCGTTGGGGTTATTGGCGGTGGGGGCCGTATAGGGCGAGGGGTCGTAGGGGGGCGGTGGGGGAGCAGCGGCGGTGCAGGCGGCGCACTGGGTTTTGCCCGGCCCTTGTTCCTGTTCGGATAGAGCTTTGCCGCAGGATCTGCAGTAAAGAGGAATTTCGTTCATGGTTGATCTCCTCGTTCGGAATTTGACGGTCCCTGGGTTGGAATCTCTTTTTGTTGGGATGGCTCGATTTCGTCCGGCAGAACCGGTTGCGCGCGGCGGCGCTCCCGGGCATCCCTTTCGTCCTGGTCAGACCATTCGCGCAAGCGGTCTTGCACCTCGTAGACGAGGCGGAGGTTTTCGTAGTGTTTGACGGCGCGGTCCCACACGCGATGGAGGCGTGTGTCGACGGTTGCCCAGACGCGGGCGGGCTGGAGGTCGTCGGCGGTGAGGGGGCGTTGGGGAACGCCGGCGAGTCTCCCGATCATGGAGAAGGAAAGGATGGTCATGGCCATGCCCATGGCGAGACGTGGGCGGAGGACGGGCTCAAGGAGCGCGCGCCACCAGGATCGGAGGGGATTTAGATGGTCAGGGGCCGGGCCGCCGACGAGGCGGAGTTCGGCGGTGTTGACAAGGATTCGGTTGACCAGGGCTGGGGGCGGCTCAACGGGTTCCACTTCGTCGAGGAAGGCGAAGGCGGCTGTGGCGTCGCGGCCGAGGAGTTCGCACGCGGGGCAGGAAGCACGGTGGAAGGTGAGAGTTTCGAGCGCCGCCGGAGTGAGGGTCAGGTCGAGTTCATCGGCGAGCAGGGCTTCGGCTTCGGCGCAGGAGATCGGATTGGGTGGCCGAGGTTTCATACTAGATCAACACTTTTCTTTGGCGGAGGACGCGCGCGAGTTCGGCGCGGCCGCGGTTGAGGCGGGATTTGACGGTACCTTCGGGGATCTGAAGGACGCCGGCGATCTCGCGGTATTCGAGTTCCTCAAGGTCACGGAGAATGACGGCTTCGCGAAGTTCGGGGGAGAGCCGGGTGAGCGCTGAGCGGAGAACTTCGCTCGCCTCGCGTTGGGCCAGCATTCCATCCGTAGAGGTGCCTTCGGTGCTCCGGGCTTCGAGGACAGGGAGTTTGTCTTCGATGGAATCGGAGGAGCGCTGCATTTTGGAGCGGCGGTAGTTATCGATGAGGAGGTTGCGCGTGAGGCGGGAGAGCCAGACGACGAAAGAGCCTTCGCCGGAGCGAAAGGTGCGGATGGTTTGGAAGACGCGGAGGAAAACTTCCTGGGTGATATCCTGCGCTTCGCCGTCGGAGCCGGTGAAACGGAGGCAGATGGCATAGACGCGGCGGGTGTGGGCGCGGACGAGATCCTCCCATGCGGAGTCGTCACCATTGAGGCAGCGTTCGACGAGGTGGGCGTCGTTATCCAAGGAGCGGTTGTTCCAGGAGCCTATATGGCCGGTCATGGACTTGGCCTTGGAGGGGCCCTGTGCGATGACCGGGAATGTCAGAACGGCGGTAGCCATTATTTTCCTCGTCGAAGATTTCACGGAACTCGCGGAGGAGCGCGCCGAAGGCCGGGTTCCGGTACTTCATCGATTTCCAGCCGGATGCGCCATCCAAGCACGTGTTCCATAATTTCCAACGAAGAACTATCATTAGAAGTTCACACAAGATGGAGTTTACGCTGAAATATCGGTCGCCGGGTGAAATCGGGGCTGGCGTGAGGCGGCGATGGGAGTCGGGTATCGATTTGCCTATTTTAGTCCTACCGGCGGGTGACAGGGGCAAAAGCCACGGAGCAGGCGGACTGGATTCGGGAGGTAGGGTTCTGGGCAGCATCAGGAGGAAGACGCGAGGGTGGAACAGGCGTGGCGAGGCGGGCCGCACGAAGTTGTGGATAACTGCGATTTTGGTGCTGGTTCTGGCGGCGGTGTGGGTGGCGTGGCGAGTGTGGGGGGACGAGGAGTTCGATTGGGAGCGGTTTTGGGGAACGTTCCGGGATATCCGTCCGGGCTGGTTCTTGGCGTCGTTAGTACTTGCATTCTTAACGTACGTGGGGAGAGCGTTCCGCTGGCGGGTATTGATTCGGCCGCAAAAGAGGAATCCCAGTTTGTGGGGATTATTTACCGCAACCGCGATCGGATTCACCGCACTTGTGCTGTTCGGGCGACCGGGAGAGATGGTGCGGCCGTATTTGGTGGCGGTGAAAGAGAAGTTGTCGTTTTCGTCGCAGGTGGCGGCATGGCTGTTGGAGCGCATTTACGATTTGGTGATGGCGTTGTTGATTTTCGGGTATGCGTTGTCACAGGTAAGAGCGTCCGGGGTGCAGGTGGGGGAGCGGATGCATTGGGTTTTGGAGGCGGGCGGTTATTTCGTTGGAGTGATCGGGTTGGTGTGCGTGGTGGTATTTCTGGCATTGAGGCAGTATGGGGATCGGAGCGAGCAGCGGATTCTGGCGGGGATGGCGGTGTTACCGGAGCGGTACCGGGAATGGTTGGGGGGGGCGGTGGTGGCGTTCCGGCAGGGTGTGGAGTCGACGAAGAGCTGGCGTACGGTGGGGGAGGTTTTTGCGTACTCGGTATTGGAGTGGTTGTTGATTGTGGCGTGCAATGTGTGTCTGTTCCGGTCTATACCGGCGACGATGGGGATGCAGTTGACGGATGTGTTGATCTATCTGGGGTTTGTGGCGTTCGGATCAGTGGTACAGATCCCTGGGGTTGGGGGAGGGATGCAGATTGTGGCGGTGGTGGTACTAACGGAATTGTTTGGGATCCCGCTTGATTCTTCGACGGGCGTCGCGTTGATTTCGTGGATTGTGACATTTGTAGTAATTGTACCGGTTGGATTGTGGTTGGGATTTCGGGAAGGGCTGCAGTGGAGCAAGCTACGTGGATTGGAGCGGCCCGATGAAGGCGGATTGAGCAGCGGTAACTGATAGGAAATATTATGACTTGCCCTTATTGCCAGCATCGGGAAGACAAAGTGATCGATTCGCGGGAGAGTAAGGAGGCGGATGTAGTCCGGCGGCGGCGGGAGTGTTTGAAGTGCAGTCGGCGATTCACGACGTACGAGCGGATTGATGAGATTCCCTACATGGTGGTGAAAAAGGGAGGGAGGCGGGAGAAGTTTGACCGGCAGAAGGTGTTGTCGGGGTTGCTGCGGGCGTGTGAGAAGCGTCCGGTGAGTATGGGGAGATTGGCGGAGATTGTGGATGAGGTGGAGGGGCGGCTGTCGGAGTCTGTGGACCGGGAGTTTTCTACTACAGAAATAGGAGAATTGCTGATGGAGCGTCTACGGACCCTTGATAAGGTAGCTTATGTGAGATTTGCGTCGGTGTATCGCGACTTTCAAGATGTGGAAGCATTTTTTGGGGAGTTGGAGGCATTGATGAAGCAAAAGAGAGCGATGGAGAGGGAGCGGCCGGTGCTGGGTGCTTCGGAAGAGGTGTGACGAAGGTAAACCTGAGAGTTGGCAGGTACTGTGCGGCCCGGAGTTTTGTAACTTTGGCGTTTCGAAAAGCATCCAACGTAATAGAGTTAGGAGCGAGAGCGGCCTAGCGGTCCCAGAGTGGGGACCGTGAGGCGTGGTTCTTCAGCGTTTTGTTAGGATTAGGTTTATTTTCTTCTTTGCAAAAGAAGGGTTGGGTGATATACTGCCTGACAGTGCCCGGTAACGGGATTGCAATGCGGATCAGTTGCCTTAGAAGTGAACGGTGAGCCTTCCTGCGGCCGCCGTTAGCTCGAATGCCCACTAGGAACGATCCTAGCTCAGTCGGAGTTTCGTTTCTGTGAAGTATGGAGGTGGGTTTTAAGTGGACCAATACGAAGACCACTATCTTGGCGATACTCATGCGCCACTAAACATACCGTTCGACGAAGAGGGACAGTTCTTCCATCCGGAAGACGCGCATGAAGGTGAAGAATTCACTGCGCAGCCCCAAGAAGAGTCGATCTACACCGATGACCCGGTTCGCGTCTATCTCCGCGAAATGGGAGCTGTTCCGCTATTGACGCGGGAGGGCGAAGTAAATCTGGCGCGGAAAATGGAACGGGGCAAGCTGCGGATGCAGAAGGCCGTGAGCCGTTCTGCGCTGGTGCAGCTGCTGGTTTTACAAACGTCCGAGTTGCTGAAGAAGACGCCGACGGATATCGACGGGATCGCTGATTTGGGCGATGTGGAAGACGGCACCGCGGCCGATGAAAAGCGGCGGAAGGAAATTCTGCAGCAGTTCGGCGAGTATGCGTCGCTGAGCAAAAAGGTCGACCAAGCTGCGGCGAAGCTGGGTGAGGTACCCGCTTCCAATAAGAAGCTGCGGCGGAAGTGGGCTTGGAAGGCACAGCGTTCGCGCGTAGAGTTGTCTTGCGCGATCCGTGAGATCCCGTGGGTTTCGAGCCGGTGGCGTGATTTCTCACGCGAGCTCGAGCGGGCTCTCGAGGAGATGTCGCAGATCGACGAAGAGCTGAAGAAGCTCGAGGGCCGGTCCAGCCAGACGGCGCAGACGCGGAACCGCGAGTTGAAGCGGGAACTGCGGAAGCGCGAGCAGCAGGTTGGCGCGACGCTGGTTGATCTACGGCATACGATGTCGGTAATCCGGCACGGTGAGCTGGAGGCCGAACGGGCCAAGAAAGACCTGGTTGAGGCGAACCTTCGGCTGGTTGTTTCGGTTGCCAAGAAGTACGTAAACCGCGGGTTGCATCTGCTGGATCTGATCCAGGAGGGCAACATCGGGTTGATGCGCGCGGCGGACAAGTTCGAGTATCGCCGCGGGTATAAGTTTTCGACGTACGCGACTTGGTGGATCCGGCAG
>JBGSME010000801.1:0-2573 GCA_041740335.1 Bryobacteraceae bacterium
TCGACCGTGCCCATCCCCTTGACGTAGATACCGCGGTGTTCATCGCCCGCTCTCGACTGCGGGACCCTCTCGCGCCAGATCCCTCGCTAGCTCCAGGCGGGCATCGGCGTCGCGCGTGAGCCCAGCGCCGCGATAGGCTTCGTACAGACGGAACTCCGCCATTGCGAGTTCCGGGTCGCGCCGCAATGATTCCTGGAAAGACTGCGCGGCTTCAATCCACGCGAAAGAATCGAGATACGCCAAGCCCTGGTCGTAATAGGCTTGCGCCTCCCCATTGGACGTGGAGAGCTTCTCGTGCGTCTTTCCTGCCTTCCATGTCAGTGCGATCGGCTTCCGCATCGCCTCGGGGTTTGCCGGCGGCGCTCCAGCGTGGCAGGCCGCCAACAATGCCGCCGCCAGGATCATGGAAGCACGAGCACCTTCACGTTGGATGCATTCTCACCGCCGCGATACACCCGATGAGTAGCGGCCTGAAAATCGCTTTCGCGAGCATTGTAGATGTCGACGAACCTTTGCGGATTGCGATCGATCAGCGGGAACCATGAACTCTGCACCTGCACCATAATCCGGTGTTCACGCCGAAACGTGTGATAGAGATCCGGAAGTTCGAACTCGATCCGGGCGAGCTTACCCGGCTCAAACGCCTCCGGCTTGGAGAAGCTGTTCCGGAAGCGCCCGCGGAACGGTTCCCCGCGCAGCAATTGTTGATAACCGCCCATGCGTATTTCTTTCGGATTCGGCTTCGGATCCGGATAGTCGTCCGGGTAGACGTCGATCAGCTTCACGACGAAGTCGGCGTCGGTGCCGGTGATCGATACGTGAAGGCTCGCGCTGAACGGGCCGGCGATGGTCACGTCCGCGTCCAGTGGCTCGGTCTGATACACCAGCACGTCGGGACGTGTCGCCGCGAAGCGTTGATCGTCCGTCATGTACTCGCGGGTCATTCCGGTAGCGGTGTAATCGATGAAGGGGACCGGTTTGCTCGGGTCGCTCCGATACTCGTCATAGGCGCCGGCGCGAGCGGGCGCCGTGTCCCAGGTCAGCTTGCCTCCCTGGTCGAAGTAGAGCTTCCGCGGCCGCGCCGCCTTGGGAGGCCATGCCTCGTGCATGCGCCACTGGTTGGTGCCGGTTTCAAAGACGTAAGCCTCAGGCAGCTTCTGGTCCATCGCGTCTTTCAGGTGATGCTCGAAGAACGGGAACTCGATCTTTTCGCGATAGTACACGCCCGTCTTGGCATTGAAGTTCGCGTTGCCCATATGGTCGCCATCGTCGCGCGACCACTGGCCGTGATACCACGGGCCCATCACCAGCATGTTCTGGCTGCCTGGATCGTTCTTCTCCATCGTGTCGTAGATCCGGAGCGGACCATAGACGTCTTCAGCGTCGAACCAACCGCCCACCGTCATCACCGCCGGCTTGATCTTCTTGAGACCGCGGCGCAGATCGCGCGCCTGCCAGAACTCATCGTAGTTCGGGTGCTTCATCATCTCGCGCCAGAACGCGGACTTGCTCTTGAAGTAGCGCTCGTCGGCGTTCGGAAGCGCCCCGATGCGCAGGTAGAAGTCGTAGCCGCTGGGGGTGCCGTAGTCGAACTCCTGTTCGATCTTTTTCACCGGCTCGGGATGCGGCTTGTCGTTGCGGATCAGGAAATTGAAGGCGTGGGCCAGAAAGAACGCCCCGTTGTGATGAAAGTCGTCCCCAACGAACCAGTCGGTAACCGGGGCCTGCGGCGAGACTGCTTTCACTACCGGATGCGCGTCAATGGCGCCCATGGCCGTATAGAAGCCGGGGTAGGAGATGCCCCAGATTCCAGCCCGTCCGTTGTGCCCCGGGATGTGTTTCACCAGCCAGTCGAAGGTGTCCCACGTGTCGCTCGATTCGTCGTTCTGCGTCCCGGTCTTCCCCTGGATATAGGGACGGACGTGAACAAACTCGCCCTCCGACATCCATCGGCCCCGGACGTCCTGATACACGAAAATGTAGCCCGACTTGCCGAAAGCCGCCGACGGGCCGAGTGATTCGCGATACTGATCCACGCCATATGGCTTCAAGCTATACGGCGTCCTGGACATCAAAAACGGATATCGCCGCGAGGTGTCCTTCGGCACATAGACGGCGGTAAAAAGCTTCACGCCGTCCCGCATCGGGATGCGGTATTCGTACTTGGTGTAGTTGGCCTTCACATACTCGAGGCCTTGGGCCATCGAGACGCCTGGTGCCAGAGCCAGCAGGAGCAGCGCGGCCGATACGCTTTGCGACATATTGGCGATGGTATCAGGGACGGTGCAGCCGCCGCATTTCCGCATTTTCCGAGCCGCGGCAGCAACGGAGCGGACTCCCCCCCTGCCTACTTCACCGGAGACCCGGACCGAATCAAAAAATCCCGCGCACGGAAATAAACCTCCCCATCCTCCGGAAACCCCGCGGCGCACCACGCCGGCGGTCCTTCGCCCCCAACGCCTCTGCAATCCCATTCCGAACAAAAACGGCCCCGCGCGTTTTCTCCAGCTCCCGCGCCAGCGCCACATCCTGCGATGCGTTGCGGCGAATGAGCGCCCGCTGCGTCAACCCCG
>JBGSME010000802.1:0-3916 GCA_041740335.1 Bryobacteraceae bacterium
GCGTCGACCGCGGCGGCGCCCGCGTATGCGATGTCGACGGAGCCGATTGACTATGAGATCCACGGCGACAACCTACAGGTGGCGCGCGTGAAACTGAGGCCGGGCCAGGAAGTTTACGCCGAGGCGGGCAAGATGGTTTACAAGACGACTTCGATCCAGTGGGAAACGAAGATGAGCGGGAACTCGATCGGGGAGAAGTTGTGGGGCGCGGTGAAGCGCAAGGCGATGGGCGAGTCACTTTTCATGACGCATTTCAGGGCGACTGCGAATGGGGAAGTGGGGTTTGCGGGCGACTATCCGGGGCGGATCCAGACGTTCGAGTTGAAGGCCGGGCAGAGTTGGCTGGTGCAGCGGGACAGTTTTCTCGCGGCGGAGCGATCGGTGCAGTTGAACATCGCATTCGTGAAGAAGCTGGGTGCGGGATTTCTGGGCGGTGAGGGTTTTATTCTGGAAAAGCTAACGGGGCCGGGGATCGTGTTCATCCATGCGGGCGGGGATCAGTTGGAGTTCAATCTCGGCCCGGGTGAATCGATGCAGGTGGATACGGGCTGCATTGTGGGCTTTGAGGAATCGGTCAATTACGACATCCAGTTTGTGGGCGGGGTGAAGACGGCGTTGTTCGGTGGGGAGGGGCTTTTCCTTGCAACCGTAACGGGTCCGGGACGCGTCATTATCCAGAGCATGACGCTTGAAAAACTGCGGCGCGAGTTGTCACCGGGCAGGACAGGCGGCGATGAGCGCGGGGCGCTTGGGGCGCTGGGCGGCATCTTCGGAAGTGAGGATTAAACGATTTGATCTGGCTAGCCGGGTTACTTGCGCTGCAACTTTCGTTTCCGGTGAAGGCGGTGAAGAAAGCCGCGTCGAAAGCAGAGATCGTTAGTTTGAAGACGGTGTGGAATCTGGCGCCGCACAGCGCGTTCACGGATCTGGTTCGTTTTCAGGACCAGTGGTTTTTGGCGTTTCGAGAAGGCGGGAAGCACGCGTCGGCGGACGGGGCGATCCGGATCCTGAGTTCGCGCGACGCGGACCATTGGCAAACGGCCGCGCTGGTGAAGTATCCGGTGGCGGACTTACGCGATCCGAAGATTGTGGAGACGCCGGACCGGAGGTTGATGCTGACGACGGCGGGGGCGATGCACGCCTCCGAGGCGAAGCACAAGACGTTCGTGTGGTTCAGCCGGAACGGGCGGGACTGGACCGAGCCAAAGATGATCGGCGATGCCAATGTATGGTTATGGCGGGTGCAGTGGCATCTGCAAGAGGCCTACGGATTCGGATACAGCACGGTGGAGCCGCGGTTTCTGCGGTCGTATGTGAGCGCGGATGGCGAGAATTTCGAGACGCTGAACGAGACGGTGATCAAGGGCGACTACGCCAACGAATCTTCGATTGTGTTTTTGCCGGATGATTCGGCGCTGTGCCTGTTGCGGAGGGATCCGAAGACGGCGTTGCTTGGGCGGAGCCGGCCGCCGTACCGGGGCTGGGAGTGGTCTGACCTGGGGGTTCGCGTTGGGGGCCCGCATATGATCCGGCTGGATGATGGGCGGATTGTGGCGGCGGTGCGGCTGTATGACGGGAAGGCGCGAACGTCGCTGTGCTGGTTGAATCCGGAGGACAATTCACTGACTGAATTTCTGACGCTGCCTTCGGGCGGCGACACCAGCTATGCGGGGTTGGTTTTCCATGATGGGCTGCTGCATGTGAGCTACTATTCGTCGCATGAGGACCGCACCAGTATTTATCTTGCCAAAGTAAAACTGCCATGAGAGATTGCCTAATTGCCGCGGCTTTGGCCGCTATGGTTTCCTGCGGATCGGCTCCGCCCCCGGCCAAGGAAGCGACTCCACCGCCGAAGCCTGCGCGCATCACACAGTTCTATGTGTCCCCTTCGGCAGTTCCGCCTGGGGAGCGCGCATTGCTGTGCTATGGGGTGGAGGACACCAAGACGGTCCGGCTGGCGCCGGAGGTGGAGACGATTGCGCCATCGCTGGCGCGGTGCGTGGAGGTGCGGCCGAAGGCGACGACGGAGTATACGTTGTTTGCCAGCGGGGCCGATGGTGTGGAGGCGCAGGCGGCTACGACGTTGACGATTGACCCTAGGGCTCCGCGGAGTAAAACGGGCGCAGCGGGCGCCGGGACGGCAGCGGGGCCGACGTTGATCCAGTTCCTCACGTCGAGCGCGGCGTCGACAGCGGCGGGCGGGCGGGTGACGATTTGTTATGGAGTGGTGGGCGCGAAGTCGGTTTCGTTATCGCCGGGCGGTCGGTCGCTTGAGAACTCGGCGCGAGCGTGCTTCAACGAGAACCTGAAAGAGACAACGACGTTCACGCTGACGGCGGTGGACGAGGCGGGTGGACGGGATTCAGAGAAGCTGACGATCCGGGTGGAGTGATGCCGCTTACGGTGCTTCGCAACGGGCTGGTGTTTGACGGCACCGGGAGGACGCCGGTGGTTGGGAGCGTGCTGATTGACGGGGCGCGGATTGCGGGGCTGGACATGGCGGCGGCGGATGCGGCGGTGATCGACTGCACCGGGCTCGCGATTGCGCCGGGGTTTTTCGATCTGCACAGCCATTCCGATTTACAGGTACTCGAAGGCGAGGAGCGCCGGGAAAAATCGAATCAGGGTGTGACGCGGGAGCTTGTGGGCAACTGTGGCTTCTCGCCGTATCCATGCGGGGAAGGGGATCACTACCGGGCGTTTGCGGAAGGGATTCTTGCGCCGGTGAATCCGGCGGGGTTCCAGAGCGCGCAGGATTATATGGACGCCGCGGCGCGATGCTCAACGCGGGTTGCGGTGCATTCGCTGGCCGGGCACGGGACGATTCGCACGGCGTTGTTCGCGGGCCGGCAGGATGCGTTGTCGGCCGCGGAGATGGATCGGATGGAAGGGGTGCTGGACGATGCGTTGGCGGCCGGGGCTGCGGGATTTTCAACCGGGCTGATGTATGCGCCGGGATCGGCTGCGCCTTTCGACGAATTGCTGCGACTTTGCCGGGTGACGGCGCGGCGGGACGCGCTGTACACGACGCACATGCGCAGCTATTCCGACGGGCTTGTGGAATCGGTGGAAGAGCAGATCGAACTGGCGCGGCGCGCCGGGTGCCGATTGCAGATATCGCACTTGCAGGCGGTAGGGCAGAAGAACTGGGACAAACAGCGGCGGGCGCTGGATGTGATCGAAGCGGCGGACATTGATGTGGAGTTCGATATTTATCCGTATCAGGCGGGGAGCACTGTGTTGACGCAATTGCTGCCGCAGTGGGCGCTCGAGGGCGGCCGAGCGGCGATGCTGAGGCGTCTACGGGACGGCGGCGAGAGGAGGCGAATCGCCGTGGAGACGGCGCAAGGGCTGGCGCAGAGGTGGAGCGACGTTTTTGTATTGGGCCGGCATCTGGACGATCATGCGAGAGGCCGGGGGGTGGAGCCGGTGGAGGCGGCGCTCGATTTGATCCTGGAGCATGACGGGGCGGTGACGATGATTTCGTTTAACCAGAGTGAGGCGAACTTGCGTGAGCTGTTGACGCATCCGCTGTGCAGCGTAATCAGTGACGGATTCTATTCAGCGGGCCAGCCGCATCCCCGGTTGTACGGGACGTTTCCGTTTCTGCTGGGAGAGATCGTGCGCGAACGCAAATGGATGAAGTTGGAGGAAGCGATCCACAAGATTACAGCGAAGCCGGCGGCGCGATTGGGGTTGGGCGATGCGGGTGTGATTCGAGCAGGGGCGATTGCCGATCTTACGGTATTCGATCCGGCGACGGTGGCCGGTGCGGCGAGCTATGAGCAGCCGAAGACGGAGCCGGTTGGGATCCGGGCGGTTTTTCGTGGCGGGCGGCGGGGTCCGGGCTAGTTCTGTGACGTCGTAATTTCCGATCCGTGGCCGTCGCGGCTCGGATCGTATTCTGGCCGGGCGG
>JBGSME010000803.1:0-7818 GCA_041740335.1 Bryobacteraceae bacterium
GTGTGGCCGTGGCTGATCGGTCCGTTTATTGATGCATGGCTGCGCACGGGCGGGGAGGCTGGGTTTGCCCGCGAGTGTCTGGACGCATTCGGCGATCACCTCCGGGACGCAGGCCTGGGCCAGATTTCCGAGATCGCTGACGGCGAGCCTCCGCATCGCCCCCGCGGCTGTTTCGCACAGGCGTGGAGCGTGGCGGAAGTGCTTCGCTGCCGGCATTCGCTTGCCGGGCATGAGCGGCGTGCCGGTGAGCGGGTGAGCGTCGAAACGGTCAGCGCTGCTTCTTGGGTCAGCGCTGCTTCTTGAAAGCTGGGCTCTCGTAAACCACCTTGCCGTCCACGGCCGTGAGCAGGGTTTCGATATCCTTGATCTCGTCTTCGGGGATGGCGAGAAAGTCGCGGTCAATCACGGTGAAATCGGCGAGCTTGCCTGGTTCGATGGTGCCCTTCTGTTTCTCCTCAAAGGTGAGGTAGGCGGGGTTCACGGTCCACATGCGCAGGGCTTCCTGGCGGGTGATGCGCTGTTCGGGTCCGAGTACGGTGCCATCGGCCGTCTTGCGCGTAACGGTCATCCAAATGGCGAAGAACGGATGATAGGCGTTGATCGATTTGCGCGGATCGAACTTGATCATGTGGTCAGAACCTCCGGCCACGATCAGACCGGCATCGAACATGGCCCGCAAGGGTAGAAACCATTTGGTGCGTTCCGCGCCGAACACCGGGGCCAGGGCCGGACCGTCGAAGTGATGCCACTGCGGCTGGCAATCGAAGAGGACGCCGAGCCGCCGCGCTTTCTCGATCGCCGCGGCGTCTGGAAAGTTGCCGTGTGTGACGGTGAAGCGGCGGTCTCGAATGGGGCTGTCCCTATCGGCCTCTTCGTAGGAATCCAAAAGCGCGTCGATGGCGCCGCCGCCTGTGGTGTGCGACGTCATCTGCCAGCCGAGGCGGTTGGCGGTGCGGGCCATCGCGATCAGGTTTTCCCGAGGAACGTTGAGGACGCCGCGATAGTCGGGGTCCTGATAGCCGTAAACCTGCGTGTTCATCCCATAGGGTGCGCGCAGGTAGGCGGTGCCGATCAGAATGCCGCCATCCACCACGGACTTCACCGGCCCCACGCGCAGCCAGTCGTCACCCCAACCGGTGACAAACGGAATTGCTTCCACTTGCCGGACCACGTCTTCGGGCTTGCCGGCGGCGGAGATCCGGTAGGTGACGGCGGTGCGCACGCTCATCTGTCCGCGGCGCTTCAACTCCTGGTAGACGCGAAAGCCTTCGGGGCCCTGGCCTCGATCGCCGGTGGAAGTGATGCCGACGCGGTTATAGGCGGTCTGCATGGCCTTCAAGGAGCGCAATTGTTCTTCGGCGGTGAACTGGCGCGAATCGAGGAGTGGGGTGACGATCTGGCGCGCGCCGAGGATGAGGCCGGTGGGTTCGCCCTTTTCGTCCTTGATGATTTTGCCGTTGGGCGGCTGCGGGGTTTCCTTGGTGATCTTCAAACGGCGCAGCAACGTCGAGTTGAGGACGGAGGCGTACGAATTATCGGTCATGGCTTCGCGAGCGCCGGAAGCGGCGTCGAGATCGTAGCGGGTGGGATAGCGGCGTTCCGCCATGCGCGTCGAGTAGATTTTAGGGACGAAGATCAGGCCGCCGCGGGGCTGGCTGGTGACGAGCTTGCGGATGTACCCTTGCACCTCGGCGATGGAATTGAGCGAGGGTACTTCGCCGTCGATTTCGGCGAGCGCGGCGCCGATGGGATGGGTGTGTGAATCGTTCAGCCCTGGAACGACGGTGCGCCCGGCGAGATCGACGCGGATGGCGTTTGGTCCGGCTGCGGCGAGGATTTCGCGATTGGACCCGACCGACACGAACAGATTGCCGCGGACGTGGAACGCTTCGGCAGTGGTGGGAGAGGTGCCCATCGTGATCACTTTGCCGTTGTAGTACACGGTGTCCTGCGCGATGAGGGGAGCGGCAAGAAACAGGAGGAGTCGGACGGACATGCGTCCCACTGTAACAGACGCCGGAAATCGCTATAATGAAAGACGTCCCGCCTTTGCTGGGAGGTCGTCTAACGGTAAGACTGCGGCCTCTGGAGCCGCGTATCGGGGTTCGAATCCCTGCCTCCCAGCCACTTCCCTCAAAATCAACCGCGTTTCCAAATGGGCGCACCGTCATCGGCGTCACAAAAACTGACTCCGACCTTGCGCTCTTCGCCGGATGGCTGCGCGCGCGCCGTATCCTCATCGAGCCATGGTAATTTTGATGGGAGCTGGGCGGAGCCGCTGGCTCTTGGGTGACTGGTTCGGCCGGCTCAGAAACGCGCGGCGCTTTCATCGGACGGCTGTATGAGTCCGCGCAACGCTACGGATGCGGCAGCGGGGATCGAGAGGCCCCGCAGGGGGACTTCGATGAATTCAGGACCGCGATGGCTGAACTGGGGCCAGGAAGCAGCCGCGCTTGCGGTTGTGATCGCCGCGATGGTTGCTTCCGTCGCGCACGCCCAAGAGAATCGGATCACTGTGCGCCGGGCCGACAGCATCGACCCGGTCCTCTTTCCGGCGCTGGCTCCCAGCCAGTTCGTTTCCGGCTACACGGTCACGCAGAACTCCGTGTCCGTCTCGGCTGCCGTCAACGACTTCTCGACTTCGGGTTTGGTGGATGGCGCCACTGGCGTCCAGCCCGGGTTCATCATCTCCGGGCCGGCGCCCACGGTTGACGTCCGGTTGGACATTGAAGCCACCGGGGTCTCTTCGCTGTTCGTCCGGGGTCCGCAGAACGAAGATTACTTCAGCAGCACCCCGGTCTATGGCTGCTGGGCCATCGGCAACAAATGTCTGGCGACTCGGTCAATCAACCTCACGCTTCCCACCGAGAAGCGGATCTCAATCGTACTGTTCGTGAGAACGTGCACCTACAATGGACTGCTGGCCCTTCCGGGTGGACAGCAAGTGGAAGCCGGGTGTGGCGATTTTATCGGTAACCCCGGGGCGGGAAATATCCCCGCCAGTAAGCTCCGCGTCACGATCCAGGGCGATCCGTGCCGTATCAACGTCCCGTCCTACAAACAAACCGACCCAGCTTGGGGAGACGACACCTACGATCATCTTGCCAGATTCGCGCCTGCCACCAAAACCAAGATCCGGGCCAAAGGGTGCGTCTTGACGTCTCTCGCGATGGTGATGTCCTATTACGGTTACCTGATCAACCCGCGCCAGCTCAACAATCTTCTACAAAACACTTACAACGACACGAATGCCAACGGCATACTGGACCCTACGGAGAAGAGTTGGGGTTACTCGAACGGCCTCACACTCACGCAAACAGGAAACCTGGACCTTTCCGTGGTTTCAGGGCTCACCGCGGGCGGCCTGGTCTTCAAGGGCCGGTCTGGCAGCCGGGAGGACTTGGAAGGGGATTTATGCGCGCAGCGGCCAGTAATCCTTCGAGTGAAAAACAACGAACACTCCGTGGTGGCCACGGGGATCGTGCCGGCGGCCGCGGGGTCCGCGAAGACCTATTCGCTCAACGATCCCGGTTACACCAGTCGCGACCGTCTCGATGCCGCCGCTTACGGCAATACCTGGAACTACCTTTCCCGGATCGGTCCGCCGGGGACGGGGATGCTCAGCATCAAAATGGAAGCCGGCGTGGAGGCGCTCGTCCGGGCTCCGGATGGGCGAAGAGTGGGCAAGTACAACGGCGTCGTCTTTCTCGAAATCGCCGGATCGAGCGTTGAGGAGGAGAAGCTCGCCGACCTCGACGAGCCGTTTTTGGGGACGCCAGTTTTGACGATTCAAGTCCCGAAGCCGCCGCAAGGCACTTACACGCTTTTCTACAAAACGTCCGTCCCGTTGCAGTCGTCGATCGAGATCGAGCGATTCGATTTGGACGATCGGCCGCAGTCGCCGCTGGAGGTGCCGCTAACTGCCGCACCGGGAGTCGAGTCGTCCACCACGTTTCTTTACTCGAGTCTTGCCGGGGATCTGAATTCCGATGGAGCGGTCGATGCCCTCGACCTGGCGGTGATCGAAGCGAGTCTCGGAAAAGTCCTCGGCGCGCCCGGTTTCAACCCGATCGCCGACACCAATCGCGACGGTGTGGTGGACGCGAGAGACCGTAGCCTGCTCTCCCCGGTTCCCGCCGCCGGCGCGGTTACGCCAAACAGCGGCGAAGCATCGGCACGCACTTTCTCATTCAGTTTCCGGGACGGGCAGGGCGTCTCCGACCTGAGCGTTATCAACATCCTAATCAACCACTCTATCGATGGGCGCAACGCCTGCTATCTTGCCTACATTGTGACGACAAAGACGCTCGTGCTTGTCAACGACGGGGGCGACGCCGGAGGGCCCTTCGCGGGCGCTATGGCTCTACCTTCTACCGGCTCGATCGCGAACAGCCAATGTTCGATCAGCGGAATCGGGTCGAACGTTTCGACCTATGGGAACATGATCACCCTGACTCTGGACATCTCCTTCAGCCCCACCTTCGGAGGACGCCGCATTCTCTACACCGCAGCGCGCGATCAGAGTGCGAATAACTCCGGTTGGCAGGCCAACGGCATCTGGACCGTTCCCGGCGGACCTGTGTTCGGCAACGGGACTACGGTCACCGCCATCTCGCCCGCCCGTTTCGCCGGACAAGCGATGCTGCTCACGTCGACCTTCGCGGATACGGCCGGATACCGCGATCTCAACGTGATCAATTTGCTGATCAATAGCGCACTGGATGGCCGCTCCGCATGTTACCTCGCATATGTTGTTTCCACTGGACAACTGCTGCTCGTCAACGATAGTGGCGATGCCGGCGGCCCCTTCGCCGGATCGGCGATATTGCCCGGTAACGGCAGCGTCAGTAATGGGCAATGCCGGATCGATGGCGCCAGTTCTTCGGTCACGACCGGCGGCAACTCGATCACGCTCCAGTTGGGTATCACGTTCGGCGACGGCTTCCGCGGTAGCCGGGTCGTCTATGCGGCCGCGCGAGACTCGGCCGGAAACAACACTGGCTGGCAGGCCGCCGGTACGATCGGTATGGAGTGACACGCGCCGGCTCCAGCCGGCGTGAAATATTCTGAGTCCGGTGCGAGAGTGAACCACCGAGACGGCGTTCAGTGCCCGACAATCAATCAGTTGGAGGTCAACTCTTGAAAGTGCAAGAATTAGTGAAAGTCCTGAGCGGGAATCCCCCTTCCCCGCCACCTCTGTGAGGCTGCAACGATGAAGCTGCTGTCCATTTCGTGCCTGGCACTCAACGCGGTGCTCGCCCAGACCAACCAACGCGTGGAGCGCGACATTGCCTACGCGCAACCGGAAAACGAACGCCAACTGCTCGACGTCTATGCGCCGGCGGCGGGATCGAGCCTGCCGGTTGTTGTGTGGGTTCATGGCGGCGGTTGGATGCGTGGCAGCAAGAGCGAGGTGGATCACAAGCCGGCCGCGTTCGTCCAAAAGGGCTTCGTCTTCGTCGCGGTGAACTATCGTTTCGTGCCTCACGTGACCATGGACACGATCGTGCGCGACGTGGCGAAGTCAGTGGGATGGGTGCATTCCAATATTCCCCGCCATGGCGGCGATCCGGCGCGCATCTTCCTTATGGGCCATTCCGCCGGCGCGCAACTGGCCGCCTTGCTCTGCGCCGATAGCCGCTACGTGGAAGCGGAGGGTGTTCCGCGCACGAGCATTCTGGGATGCGTCGCGGTGGATGGCGACACTTATGACGTGCCCCTGCAGGTAGCCACGGCCACGGCGCGCCGATTGAGCCTGAAGCAACCCACACCGAAGATGGGCCATCCGGAAAAATTCGGCAATCTCCAGCAGCAGCGCGAGCTATCCGCGGTGAACCATGTGGCGCCCAATCGAGGCATCCCGCCGTTTTTGCTGCTCTACGTCGCCGATCATACCGATACGGCCGCGCAGGCCTACCGGCTGTGGGCGGCGCTCGATCAGGCGGGCATTCCCGCAAACCGATTCGGCGCCGAGGGGACTGACCACGTAAAGCTTGATCGCGATCTTGGCGTACAGGGCGATCCGTCCACGAACGCGCTCTTTGAGTTCACGGGCCAATTGCTGCGCCAGCCGCGACGATAGAATAGACTGCGAAGGTTCGCACTTCGTATGAAAAACGCCGCACTTTTTGCTCTGCTTTTGACAACTGCGTTCAGTGGCAGCCTCCACGGACAGAACTGGTCGGTATACCTGGGAGACAAGGGTACAACGCAGTACTCGACTCTCGATCAAATCAACAAGAGCAACGTGGCGCGGCTTGCCGTCGCGTGGACTTACGACACGGGAGACAAGGGCGAGTTTCAGGCCAACGGCCTGGTGATCGATGGTGTGCTCTACACCGCCGCGCCCAGCCGTAAGGTGATCGCGCTGAACGCGGCGACAGGTAAAGCCATATGGACGTTTGACCCTGCCAAGGAGCGTCCTGGGAACGTTGGCAAACGGCAGCGGGGCGTAACATACTGGGCCAGCGGCGATGACCGCCGCATTTTCACCGGAGCCGGACCTTACCTGTACGCGCTGAGTGCGGCGAGCGGTGAGTTAGTTCGCAGCTTTGGCAAAAACGGTTCGATTCATCTGGGCGAAGGTGTAGATACTTATGGCAGTGGCGGACCGCCTAACGTTACGATCAACACGCCTGGGGTCATCTACAAGGACACCTACATCGTAGGTGGACTTACCAGCGGACCGGGCACGATTCGCGCCTACGATGTCCGCACAGGTGCAATGAAATGGATCTTCCACACAATTCCGCGCCCGGGTGAATACGGGTATCATTCCTGGCCGCCGGAAGCTTATAAGACAACCGGCGGTGCGTCTAACTGGTCCGGCTTGGCCCTGGACGAAACGCGCGGTATTGTTTACGTGCCCACCGAAACGGCGGAGCCGGATTTTTGGGGCGGGGAACGGCACGGCATGAACCTCTTCGCGAATACTCTGCTGGCGTTGGACGCGTCGACGGGACGGCGGTTGTGGCACTACCAATTCGTTCATCATGACCTTTTAGACAAAGATCTTCCCATTCCGCCGGTATTGCTGACGGTGAAGCGCAACGGGCTCTCTATCGATGCCGTCGCGCAGGGCACCAAGAACGGTTTGCTGTTTGTGTTTGACCGCGTGACCGGCGAACCATTGTGGCCGATCCACGAGGTGCCCGTTCCGCAGGGGGACCTGCCGGGCGAACAAACATGGCCCACGCAGCCGAGGCCGTCGAAGCCGGCGCCACTAACCCGTCAGACTTACACCGCCGATGATGTCTCAAACATATCGGAGGCCGCACGACTAATGACGTCGCTGAGGTTCAAGCAGGTAGGATCTCACGGTGCGTTTCCAGGATCCAGCCTCAAGGAGTCGATCATCTTTCCGGGATTCGACGGCGGCATGGAATGGGGCGGGGGGGCAGCCGATCCCAATGGAATTTACTATGTGAACGTCAACGAGATTCCGTGGATCTATCAGATGGTGGCAACTCGCGGGGCCGATGGCGTCCCCGTATCGTTGGGCGAGCGCTCCTATAAGATTCATTGCTCCTATTGCCACGGGGCTGACCGTAAAGGCGACCAAGGCTCCGGCTTTCCGCCGCTGCATCAACTGGCGCAAACCCGGACGCGAGAGGCGGTGACCCGAATCGTTCAGCAGGGTGGCGGGAGGATGCCGGCATTCGGACATGTCCGCGCGGACCAACGCAAGGCGCTGATCGATTTTCTATTTGGCGTGGAGAAACCCGCGCCCGCCAACGCCAGCCGCGACCGGCGCGACGGCCCGCCGTATGTCTTTGCCGGCTTCCGGCGGTGGTTCGACGCAGAGGGCTATCCCGCCAT
>JBGSME010000804.1:0-1866 GCA_041740335.1 Bryobacteraceae bacterium
CAGCGGTTCGCGAATCAGGAACGCCAGCAGCACGGCTGCCAGCGCCGCCAGCGACAGCCAACGCCACTGCCGGGCGAGAATGAGCGATGCGGCGAAGGGCTGTAGCAGCATCCCCCATGCGCCGTGTTCGCGCGGGATCTGAATGGGGAAGGGCATCACATATCTCCCTGGCTAGCCGGCACAGGGCGGGGCGCTCTGAAGACAGGTAAGGATTCGCCGCCCCAGCTCCGTTGTGCCGGCGAGTCCTTAGAAGCCCGCTCGAGGTGGACACTGGATTCGGGCTGTATGGCCGAGATTGCGCTCGCGTTCACGCGATTCCAGAATACCTTCCCGTGGTGAGGAATTCCGCGCTAATCTTCGTCGAGTGGAGCAGACTTACCCGGATCACGCGCGCTTGCGGATCGTCCAATGCCAGTGAATCGCGAATGCCGGGTCAGCCGGCTTCAACCAATCGTCGAGTTTCATTGCCGCTTTCTCAAGCGCGCGCGGCACGAAGCTCCGCAGATTCACACCGCCAGAGGCCAAATAGCTGAACCACGGCAGAAAGCGCGGCCCCTCGATCCGTAGGGCGGGGAACTGACGTTCGAAACGCACCCGGTCGCGCACGAACACAAGCCATGTCAGCGCCTGATTGGAATCGAGCATGGTATGCCCGGCGGGAAAGTCCCACCGCTCCGTCTTCCAGTTGTAGGGCTCAGGGTGGATCTTGCCAAAGAACAGGCGGCCCAAGCCGGTGTGCGCGCAATCGACGATCGAGATTACGCCTCCGGGTTTCAACGTTCGTTCGGCTTCGGCGAGGAACAACGAAATATCGGGAATGTGATGAAAGACGTGGGTGAGCATCAGGGCTCGAACGCTGCCGTCGGCGAAAGGCAGGAAACGGCCGTCAAGAACGACGTCAACATCGCCGGCTACCACGTCGGACGTGATGATCGAGGGTCGCAAGGTCCGGAGATAACTCAGGCCCGAGCCTAACTCTACAACGGCGCCGCCCTCCGGGGAGGAGTCCACATCGTCGAGCAGCGCGCGGTACCACATGTCGTAGCAACGCCGGACCAGCGGCTTGCCGCCAAGCATCTGGCTCTGTGCTTCAAACCATTCGGGCGACCCCATGGAATGGGGGCGCAGCAGAGGATGGACCAGCGCGCGCTTGATCGCCGCGATCATATGGCCCTCGCGAGGTAGTTCCTCACCGCCGTGCGAATCGCCGCTTCCGGCGCGCTGTGGTCCGGAACCAACTCCGCCAGATTGCTGCGATGCAGCCGCGTGCGATTCGCAAACTGCGCACGCACGCTATCGGCCAGTTCGCTTCCCGGTATCGCGCTAAAGGCGCGAGCGAGCCATTCCGGCACGTTGACGATTTTGCCTCGTCTGCCGAGCGACTCCCAAACGAGATGCGTGAACGCCGCCAGTGTCATGCTTTGAGCGTAGAAGAGATTCCACTGGCCGCGGCAGCCGTTTTCGACAATCCGGGTGACGGCCGCGACGAAGTCCTGTTCGCCGATCAGCGCGAGTTCGCTCGTTGCGGCGTTGACCAGCGGCGCCAGCGTGGTCCGTTCCAAACGCCCGAAGTTACGGCTGCAAAGCCCGCCTGGTCCCAGCACAAGCCCTGGCCGCACGATACACTCGTCCCCAAACAAGTGTTCGATATTATACTTAGTAAGTCCATAGCGGCTTCGGGTATCGGCGCGCGCGCTATGCGAGCTGACCAATAGTTTTCGTCGTACGCCGCGGGCGGCAGCCAGCAGCAAGCGGGCGCCTTGCGTGTTGACGTCCTCCATGCCCCGGCGGCGATCGTAGGCGCAGTGGACGAGGATATCGGCGTCCGCCATCTCTTCCGGCGCCACTGGATCGCCGAGGCGCGCG
>JBGSME010000805.1:0-7874 GCA_041740335.1 Bryobacteraceae bacterium
ATCCGTACATGGGCTTCGGTCAGGCTGCGGAGCGCTGCCGGTGGCACGATGAGCGACCTCGAGCGCGAGCGAGAGAACAGCGTCCAGCGAATGCTTCCCGCTGAAATCGCGGATCCAGGTCCAGTCCATGCTCGGATTTCGCGCCAGGAGCATGGCGATATCCGCCGCCCAGATGAGCCTTTCCCACATATGCCTCGCCCCGTGAACAGCCAGAAAAATGAAGAGCGCCTCAGGCGACGGAACGGCGATCTGCCGCCCGCAAAGCGTCACTGAGCCCGGCTGCCGCCACAGAAACGACGGGTCGGCCCAATGCGGGGAATGCCGAGGTGCAATTCCCCAGTGCAGATCGACTTCGATTCCGCGGTCAGGGTGGGCGAGCGGAACTTCGGTGCTACACGCCACAATCGCGGTTGCCGGCAGATGGCCGAGCGGCAATTTGAGAAGATACCCCTGGGAGCGAAGAAGATCGAGCGCCGCGTGTGCATCCCCCAGTGGTACGATCAGGTCGACATCGCTTGCTTGCCTGAAACTGAAGTCCCCGTACAACGCCTGGGCGATCGCCGGCCCTTTCAAAGCCAGTGCCGGGATTCTTTCCCGATCGAGGGCAGTGCTCAGCCGTACAAGTTCCGACGCGAGGCCGAGCATCCGAAACGTATTTTGGCGGTGCCAGGCGGCGAGTTGGTTCCCTTTGTTCTGAGCATGGAGCACGGGCAGCAGGCCGTGACGGTCGCCAAGGGACACGACCTCGGCGGGCCACTCGAACTCCGCTGGATGCTCCACCCGATGAGCGTGCCAGCAGTGGAGTGCCGCAACCAGCGCGTCTAGAGACATCTGGGAGCTCATACCGTCAACTCCCGCTCGGTCTGCAGGCGCCAGCCTTCCGCGTAGAGCCCGGCTCTTGAAAGAAGTTGGTCGTGGGTGCCGGACTCAGCCAATCGGCCTTGCTCCATCACGTGAATTCGGTCGGCACAACGAGCGGCCGCGAACCGGTGGGTGATCAGCACGACTGTGCGCCCGGCTGCGAAATCGCGGAGCCCGGCAAGCCATTCGGCCTCTGTCCATGGATCCATAAACGCTGTCGGCTCATCCAACAGCAGGATTGGCGAGTCGCGGTACATGGCCCGTGCCAAGGCGAGCCGTTGCCACTGCCCTGCGCTCAGGTCCACCGCATCGGGCAAGACCCACCCGAGCATCTGATCTGGACCGAGCGGGAGGTGGCGCACCATCTCATGAGCCGTGCTCGCGCGGCAAGCCTTTTCGAGACGAGCCGCGTCCGGCCGATCAAACGTGATATTGCCCGTAACGGAGGTCTGAAATCGCAGAGGTGGTTGCAAAACCGCCGAAAGGCTCTGGCGCAATTGGCCCAGAGGGAAAGTGCGGATGTCGGCGCCGTCCAGTTCGACAACGCCGCTGGTGGGATCGTAAAACCGGCACAGCAGCTTCAACAGCGTCGTTTTGCCGGAACCGTTCCAGCCGACAAGCGCGGTAATCTTCCCGGCGGAAATTTCGAAATCGATACCACGAAGCACGTCGCGATCCGATCCGGGATACCGGAATCGAACATCACGGAATCGAATCGAATGTGAGGGCCGTAGCGCATCGGTTGCTTCCAGGCCGCGCGGCGCCTGATCCTGCTCCGGAACGATCGCGAGAAACTCGATGAGATCATCCGCAAAGAGACTGTTCGAGTAGACCGACGCTAGTCCGCCCGCGGCCGAACTCGCCAGCGTGAAAGCCGAATAGAGCGCCTGTGCGCCAACCAGAATCGACGCCGCGCCGGGCGCCCCGCCACCGGACCGCATCCAGTAGATTCCGCATGCACCCAACGTCGCAAGTCCGAAAGCAGCCGAGGACAGTTCCGCCACCGCTTGGCGCCGGGCCAGCAACGCCTTCCCATCGCCAATTTGCGCACGGATTTCGGAGAACGCGGAACGGAAACGGCCACCGAGGGCAAACAGCCGCAGTTCCGCTGCGGCTTCCCGGCTGGTGAGGAGCCAATCGTAATACCAGGATTGGCGCTCCCGAAGGGTATTCTCTCGCTTCCACTGGCGGAGGATCCACTGTTGCCGGACCGCCAAACCTACGCCGGGAAGCACTGCTACTCCGACCGCCGCCGCGATCCATCCGCTGCAGGAAACGGCCACCACCGCCAAGGCCGACAGGGCCAGGGTGCTCTGCACGAGGGTCGCAATTCCGTCGATGAACGCCGTGATCCGCGCCGGGGTTTCCGTATTCGACCGGTGCAGGCGGTCGTAGAACTCAGTTGAATCGAAGCAGTCCAGACCCACCCGCGTACAGTGCTCGTGAATCAATGCCTTAACGTGTTGCTCCACCAAATCGCCGTGGACCGTGCGAATCCACTTTGCACCGCTGGCCATTGCGTGCGCGGCAATCAGAAGAGCGCCAGCAAACACGGCCGGGACCATAGCGATCATGGGAACGGCCAACTCCCGCCATGGCTGCGCGGCCTCGCGGAGCATCATCAGAACTAGCGCCGGAACCGCCGACTGGAGTGCCACCAGCGCCAGCAGCGCAACGGTCCAGCCTCGCGCAGCGGGCCAAGCAATTCGCAGGGTGAACCTTACGCGTTGCACGATCGCGCAGATGCCAGCCGTCGCCACGGGCCGTCGTGTCATGACGCCTCTCCAGAGCCATGTGGAGTGCAGGCGCCGCGGTGATGCTGGAAGATAGGTTTGAACTCAGATACCGGTCCGCCGATTAGGACTACGCTGTAGTGCTCGAGCCACGCGTGAGCGGTTCCGCCGGCTTGGACACCGATCACCAGGCGCGACGACAGGCCAAGCCCGTCGAGCAGCCAACGCAGCGCTAGCGCCCGCACTAAACACGTCATTCGGGGCATCCGTCCGGCAACGCGTTCGACGGTCTCAGCGAGCAAGAGGGGATCGGCCGGATGGAGATTCAACCATGCCAACGGAGAGGACCGGACCACGATCCGCAATGGTGCCGCCCAGACCAGGAGCCGGGATAACGCCAACGACAGCGCCGCCGCGATTGCGACTTGCGCGGTCATGGTGTCCGCTCCAGGCGAACGTCATCGATCCAGACGATGCCTTCGATCTCGTTTACCAGCTTGTGCGACCGTTCCCGGACAACTTCGATTCGCACCAACTGGTCCGGAACGGCGATCTGGAATTCCGTGGATAGCTCAGTCCATTCATGCGTACCTGACAGCCGAGGCGTGCTGCCCAGAGCGCGCCCGGAGATCGGCGGCGCAACCACACGGACCCCCACACCCTCGTCCGTAGTAACGCCCTTGGTCCGAAGCCGCGCCCGCAACCTGTAGCGTCCCTGGCCCAGTACGGCGAGTTGGCCGATCTCGCGCAGTTCCACATTCTCAGCGCCATGAAAGCGAACTCGCAACGCTCGTTTTCCTTCGAACGCCTGGCTGGTGTCGCTGGACACTGTGTACGCCCCCGATGCTTGCACTTCCCAATCGAACGGCCCGGTTCCCCACTCCGTTTCGAATCCGCCATTGTGCAGACGGTTTCGATCACCTTCCGGATCTCTGGCGCTGCGCGAGATCCGGGCAGCCTCGCCGTGGCGGCCGTTCCGGAGCAAATGGGCTGCATACCGGAGCTGCGTCTTCTGATCTGCCGCACGATGCCGGTCCAGGTGCGCCCATACCGCGTCCGCCGCAGCGTCTGAGTCGTCTTGCTCCAACAAGAACAGCAGATACTGTTGCCCTGCACGGCTGCTGTCTCCGATGGCGATGGCGAGCACATCCCGCACCGGCGCTCCGTATTCGGTAAAGGCCGCGAACAGTGCCTCATCGAATTGAGAGGACTGACGAAGAACGCGTCCCGCCGCAGCGAGTGCGTTTTCGGGTTGCCCAACGGCAAAATAGTGCCACGACGCCCGAAGCCCGATTTGCGGCACGCGCGGCCCCCAGCGCAATGCTTGGCCAAAGGCCAGACTGGCCAGGCCACCACGGCCGGTCTGGCCGTAGGCTTCCGCCAGATCCGCCCATCGGAACGGCGACGACGGCTCCAAGATCAGTGCTCGCTGAAACTGCGCCACCGCGCCGGGCGATCGCTGCCAGAGATCTCGAAATCCATTCGCAGCCGCACGATCCGGGTTGCTATCACCGCCGAACCACAACGGGGCGGCACCCAGCCCCGCGGTAGCGAGACCGAGCCAGCATAGGCGTCGGCATGATTGGATTCTGAATTTTTGCAATGCTCTACTATCGGCAGAGAGAACCGCCTCAAATAGGGAACGTAGGAGCGCTAGTCTCATTCTCAAACTTTTGTAGTACCCGACGACTAAAGCCTTAGCGCCACGAGGCCGATAGCCACCGTACAGCCATGAGTAAGAGCGCAACGGTTCTGTTCACCTTGTTGATCACGTGCGCCCCGGGTTCGGCTTTTGCCGATCCGGCATCACGATCCACCTACGTTTTGGGGCCGGAAGACCGGATCGTGGTCCAGGCGTTCGAGCTCGAGGAACTGGGGGCCGAACCTGTTCGCATTGACGAAAAAGGTGACGTAAGTCTGGCCATCCTAGGGACCGTACGAGCGGCCGGGCTTACAGTGCGGGAGCTCGAAACCGAACTCCTGTCGCGAGCACAGCGATACGTCAAGGAGCCGCGAGTGACCGTCCGGCTGGGAGAAATGCGCAGCCAGCCGGTTTCCATTTTGGGCGCGGTGAATTCTCCAGGAGTGCACCAATTGCAGGGACAGAGGTCGCTCGTCGAAATGCTCTCCCTGGCTGGCGGACTCCGGGCCGATGCCGGCCACACGGCCAAGATTACACGGAGACGGGAATGGGGCCCGATTCCGTTATCAGGAGCGGTTGAGGCTGACGGCGCCGGCTTCAGCGTTGCGGAAGTCGGTATCAGGGACATGCTGGAGGCCGCCAATCCGGCCGACAATATCGCCATTCTGCCTCATGACAAGCAAGCCTATGGTGGGACCGGGAAACGATCCAATGAAAGCATCACCTCCAGCTCGGCTGCGAGGGGGCGATTTACAGCCCCGTTACCGGTTCGGACCCGACTCCCCGAAAGGCCAGCCGGCCGATGAAACCCGCGCTCCCATCGACTTTCTCGGTTATTGGACCCGGATCTGGCGAAATCGCGGTATCGTCGCCGGCGTTGCCATCGTGGGCACCGCGTTCGGCTGGCTTTCGACCTTGCCCCAGCAGCCGATTTTTCAGGCGCGCACACTGCTCGAATTGCAGGGCTTCAACGAAAACTTCATGAACTTCAAGGACGTGAGCCCAACGTCGTCCTCGAACTATTTCCCGGAAGTCGACACCATGACGCAGGTGAAGCTCCTGCAGACCCGGCCTCTCATCGAACTGGTGGAGGAAAAGCTTCGGACTGAGGGCAGATTCCGGCTAGAGCCGCGGCGAAACAGTTGGAAGGCGAAATTCGGGCTCGCTTCCTCCGCCCCCGCCGATCGTGACGCCGCCATCGCCGACGCCGCTGCCGGCCTCAGTATCAAGGCTTCGGCCACCACTCGAATCATCGAAATCGTCTGCGATTCCCCGGACCCGGAGTTGGCGGCCGCCTTCGCCAATACGCTCGCCGAACGCTACATCGAGATGAACCTGGAGTCGCGTTGGAAGGCCACCCAGAAAACCGGCGAATGGCTTACGCGGCAGATGCGGGATCTGAAGGCCAAGTGGGAACAAACGGAAGACGAACTCAACCGCTACGCGGTTTCTTCAAACCTGATGTTTACGGGCCAAGGCGGTGGGGATAACGTCGCCGAGGAGAAACTGCGCCAACTACAGACCGAGTTGTCCAAGGCGCAGGCCGACCGCGTCACCAATCAATCGCGCCACGAACTGGCGCTGACCGGCAACCCGGAGTCGCTTGGCGAGGTGCTCGAAAGCGAATCCCTTCGAACCTACAAACAGAAGCTGGCCGAATTACGCCGCCAAGCCGCCGAACTCTCCGCTACACTGACGCCCGAACACTATCGCGTCAAACGCGTTGAGGCGCAGTTGACACAGATGCAGTCCGACATGGACCGGGAGCGCCTCAACATCGTACAACGGATTCGCGCCGACTTTGAAGGGAGCCGCAAACGCGAAAAATTGCTCGAGGACGCCTACCGCAGCCAGAGCGAACTGGTCTCGCGGCAATCGTCGCAGTCCATCCAGTACAACATTCTCAAGCGTGACGCGGAGACCAGCCGCCAGATGTACGAGTCGATGCTGCAGAAAGTGAAGGAGGCCAATGTTGCTTCCGCCCTGCGCGCCAGCAGTGTGCGTATCGTCGAACCGGCCGCTCCTCCGGATGCTCCTTACCGGCCGGATCGCCGGCGTGGAGCGATCCTCGGCTGTCTGGCCGGGATCTTCATGGGTACTGGTCTTGTTTTCCTCCGTGAAAGGATGGACCGAACGCTCCAAAAGCCCGGGGATCCGGAGTTGTTTCTGCGCATCCCGGAACTCGGCCACGTGCCGCGAGCTGACTACGGCATTGAGGAATCGTTCCGCCGCCGGCTCGCCAATTCCGTCACGCGCCGCATCACAGATAACGCCGGGGATCTGACCGGCTCGCGCGCTGCGATCACCAGGGAAGGAGAGATGTTCGAGCGGACGCGGACGCTGGCAAAGGGCCGCAACAATTCCTTCGTAACCGAAGCTTTCCGGGGCATTGTCACGTCGCTCCTGTTCGCACAGCGAACCCGCGGCAGCCGCCTGGTGCTCGCCGTCACCAGTGCCAGCCCGGCGGAGGGCAAGACACTGACTGTCGCTCATCTGGCGATTGCCTTCGCGGAAATCCACCGCCGCGTTCTGGTCATTGATGCCGACTTGCGCCGCCCGAAGATCCACCAGTTGTTCAACGTCGATAGAAAATTCGGATTGGCTGACTTGCTGGCCGACGACGTCGAGCCCGATCCGGCGGCGGCGCTCGGGGCGATTCAGCCGACCATGGTACGGGGCCTCTGGACACTGACGAGCGGGCGATCGTCGGAAGTATCGGCGAACCTCCTTCACTCCAATCGTCTCGGTCCTCTGATCGGATCTCTCGCCGAACATTTCGACATTGTTCTGATCGATACTCCTCCTATCCTGACTCTCAGCGATCCGCGAGCCGTAGCGTTTCACGCCGACGGCACCGTCCTCGTTGTCCGGTCCGGAAAAACTACGAGGGATGCTGCACTGATGGCCAAACAGCAACTAGAGGCTGACGGGCGCGAAGTCGTCGGAGTCGTGCTCAACGATTGGGACCCCGGTCAATCTCGCGCCTACGGGTACGCCAATTACGGTGACTACTACCGTGCGTACAACCTGGAAACGGATGAGGCTCAGGTCTGATGTGTGGCATCTCAGGACTCTTCCAATTCGACCGGCCAATCGACGACTGCGACGCCGCGCGTGCCGGCTCGATGGCGGCCTCACAGAGTCATCGCGGCCCGGATGGAGAGGGTTTCTACCGGGACGTCAACGCGGTATTAGGCCATCGCCGGCTGTCGTTGCTGGACTTGACCTCCGCTGGAACGCAGCCTTTGTCGAACGGTGACGGATCGGTTTGGGTTACCTTCAACGGCGAGATCTACAACTATCGGGAACTGCGGGCCGAGTTGGTTACAGGCGGGTATGCATTTCGCTCCCAATCGGACACCGAAGTGTTGGCGCACGGGTACCGCCATTGGGGCGGCGCCGGCCTGGCCCGGCGTTTGCGCGGCATGTTTGCATTTGCTGTCTGGGATGCGTCGAACAGGACCGCCTTCCTCGCCCGTGACCCGGTAGGGATCAAGCCGCTCTATATCGCGCAGTCCCGCGATTCCTTGGCGTTTGCTTCTGAGGTGCGGGCCTTGGAGAACGCCGGCTTCGGCGAACGTTCGCTCGACCCCGAGGCCATCGCGGGATTCCTCATTTTCGGTTCGGTGCCCGCTCCG
>JBGSME010000806.1:0-4224 GCA_041740335.1 Bryobacteraceae bacterium
AACGGCTGGAACGAGGATGAGCAGGGGCAGGGCTTTGCTTAGGTGCATCGATTCCCATGGTATCGGGGTTTCCCTGTGTGGCGCGTTTTCGCACGGCGATTGTGGCTGTTGTGCCTACCGGGAAACTCCAAGCGGCAATGAGGACATCGACTTTGTCAGCCTCTGGTTGAAACAGGCCGGAGCGGGCGCAATTGGACCAATGTCCGAGATGGCGTGTCACCGGTCTGAACTGTGGCTGCCGCGGACAGAGATCTGCAAGCGTGAAGCCGCGCCGCGCCTGATATCATAACGCTCAGAGTGCGCACAGCTGTCCTTTTCCTGATTGCTTCAATCGCTCTGGCCCAATCCCGGCCCGTCATCGGCATGGGCGGGATCGTTCACGAGACGAATACCTTCAACCCGCGCAAGACCACCCTCGCCGACTTTGAAACCGGCATCGGCGGCGCCAAGGGCATCCTTCGCGGCCAGGAAATCATCACCCTGTCGGCCAACGCCAACAACACCATCGCCGGGTTTATCGCCGGGGCGCGCGCCACCGGACTCCAACTGCACCCGACCATCGTCGCAGGTCCGCAAACCATCGGCACTGTCTTGGATTCCGCTTTTGAATCGCTTCTCAAGGAACTCATCGACGGGCTGCGCGCAGCCCCCAAGCTCGACGGCATCCTGCTGTTCCTCCACGGCACGATGGTCACCGAGAGCTACCCGCACGCCGACGCGGAAGTGGTCCGCAGAGTGCGCCAGGCTTTTGGCGGCAAGATTCCGATCGTCGTCGTGCATGACTTCCACGCCAACGTTTCCGAGGAGATCGTGCAGCTCACCACCGCGCTGCTTACCTACAAGGAATGCCCGCATCTGGATGCGCGCGAGCGCGGCGAACAAGGCGCACGGCTCATGGCGGATATCGTCGCGGGAAAGATCAAGCCCACACAGGCGATCGTCAAGCCGCCTCTATTGTTCAATATCCTGTTCCATAACACCTACGCTGAGCCGCTGAAGCCGGTTACCGATGCGAGCAAAGCCACCGAGCGAAACCCAAAGGTTCTGGCAGCCAGCGTCTCCGGAGGCTATCAGTATGCCGATATCCCGGCGATGGGCCCCAGCGTGGTCGTGATCACCGATAACGATCCCGGCCTCGCCCGCAGCGAAGCAGAACGCCTAGGCAACATGCTCTGGAACCTCCGCGAGCAGCTCGTCTTCCGCGCGCCATCGACCGCCGAAGCCGTCGGGATGGCCATTCGCAACGGCAAGTATCCGGTTACCCTCATGGACGCCGGCGACAATATCGGCGGCGGCTCGGCCGGCGACGGCACCTTCGTCCTATCCCAGTTGCTTGAGCAAAAGGCCGAAGGCTGGGCAATGACGATTACCGATCCCGCCGCCGTTCAGTCCGCGATCCGGTCCGGCGTCGGCGGCGTGTTCGATATGGCCGTCGGCGGCAAGACCGATGACATGCACGGCAGTCCGGTACGCATCCGCGGCCGCGTCAAATCGATCCACGACGGCCGCTTCATTGAGCCCGCCGCCCGCCACGGCGGAGGGCGCTACTGGGATATGGGCGTCTCCGCGCTCATTGAAATGGAAGGCTCCACGCCGGATCTCCCGAGCTATCTACTGCTCACTCCCAAGCGCGTCATCCCGTTCAGCCTGCACCAACTGATCAGCGTCGGCGTTTACCCTGAGCGTATGAAGATCCTGGTTGCCAAGGGCACCATCGCCCCGCGCGCCGCCTACGAGCCGGTCTCCGCGCGGATCATCGAAGTCGACTCCGGCGGCGTCACATCGATGAACCCGGCCCGGTTCGAGTACAAGCGAGTGCGGCCCGCTCTTTTCGGGATGAAGTGATGTTCCCGATCCGGATGTGATGTTCGCTCTACTTCGCCTCGCCGTGGCGGTAGCAGCCATGTCGGTGTGCTCCGCGCAGACGCGGCAGGACTTCCTCAGCAACGTGCGTGGCAAAAGTGGCTCATGACAGCTCCTCCGATGGGCCGGATTTCACACGCACAAACCAGCTCATCACGGACCAGGTCCACGTGCCAGACCTGCTCAGTGCGCCAAACGGGATCTTGTTCCTTTATTACACCGGCGGCGCCGTTGGCAGCCGCGACAATGTCATCGCCGCCGCCGTCTCCGCTGACCAGGGCAAGACATGGTTCGCCGCGAGGACCAGGGTCCGAACCTATTGGCCGGAGCGCAAGCGTCCGCGGTTGTCCACCTGGGCGGCGGACGTTACAAGCTGTGCTTCAATCAACACCCGCACCCCGGCGGACCCGCCGATCCGCAGATCGCACGCAAGCCTATCCGCCTGCTCTTCGCGGATGCGCCCGCCACTGGCGACCCCGCGGCGGTGGATTTCGAGGATTAGATTCAGCACGCCAGATCCATTCCCTGTGATCTGACGGCGAGGTTCTCAGCGAGAGTGAGGAGAGCCGCCTCGACGACTACGTTGTTTTCGCACCCACCTCGGACCCTCGGCGGCTGGTGATGTATTCCAACATGTCGGACGACGTTCCGCGGATGCCGCCCCGCGGAGACTCGGCCCTGCGCGAAGCCGCCGCGCACCCCCCACGTCAAAAAGGTAAGCTTCATCTATGCGAATCGCTCTGCTGGCTCTGGTCGCGCTGCCGCTGCATGCGCAGCCGCCTCCCGAACCCCTTCAGGCCCCCTGGGAAGGCGTTCCCGACGGTTTTCGAAATCTCCCGATCGGCAAGCTGACGATTCCGGGCGACCTCGTCGCATGGAAGTCACAGCGCGAGAAGGTGAGGCGCATCGTCATCGATTCGCTCGGCGAGATGCCGCCCAGGCCGTCTCCGAAGAACGTCAAGATCGTAAGCGTGGATAAGAAGGACGGATGGCGAATCGAGAAGTTCGTCTTCCACAACGGAGTCGACTCACAAGTGCCGGGCTACATCGCGATTCCGGAAGACGGCGTCCGGCGGCACCCGGCCATCCTGACGATGCATGGCCACTCGAGCAGCAAAGAGAACATGTTCGGATACGAGCCAACGTCGCAGAACGTCGCGGAGATGCTGGCTAAGAAAGGCTACGTGGTTCTCGGGATCGATAACTACTTCAATGGCGAACGCAAGGGCTTCGGCCCCGCCGGCAGTCTCGAAACCATGCAGCGCGGGTCAGACCAGGAGATGTCGCTGTTCAAGCTGAATCTGTGGCTCGGGCGCACGCTCTGGGGCATGATGCTGCGCGACGAACAGATCGCGCTGGACTACCTGGCATCACGGCCGGAGGTGGACCCGGAGCGCATTGGCGCTCAGGGCATGAGCATGGGAAGCACGCGATCCTGGTGGCTGGCCGCCATTGATTACCGCATCAAGGCCGTGGTCGGCGTAGCCTGCTTCACCCGCTACGAGGACCTGATCGCCTCCAGGCAACTGCGCGCTCATGGCATCTATTACTTTGTTCCAGGCCTTCTCAAGCACTTCGACACCGAAGGCGTGATGGCGCTGCTCGCGCCGCGGCCGTTCCTCGCGCTTACCGGTGACCGCGACGCTGGCTCCCCACCCGAAGGCATGAAGAAACTGGAGGTGATCCTCGGCAAGGTCTACACGCTGTACCGCAAGCCGGATTCCTTCCGGAGCGTCATCTATCCCGAGACCGGCCACGTCTACAACGATGACGAGAAGCAGAAGATGGTTGACTGGTTCGGCCAACATCTCGCAGGCGGGCGGCCATGACGAGCCGGCGGAAGTTCCTCGCATCGTCGTTCGCGCCGCTCCTGCAACCGGCCGATACCAACGAGAAGATCCGGCTGGCGCGCGAGGCTGCGATCGCCGTGCTCAAGCCTAGCCAAAAGGAATTGGAGCACGCGCTGGAGCTGCACGCGCAGTCGCTCGTCGTCGAGTCCTACGGGTTCTCTCCGCGCTCGGCGATCGACGGTGGCCGGATGCGTCAAGCAATCGAGGCCGGCGCAAACAGCCAAGAACTTGAAGACCTGTCCACGGAAATGCTGCTGATGCGGGTGGCCGACGACACCTCGCAGCAGCAGGAGTACCTGGATGCCTGGAACGCCTCCGGGGTGACCTGCGTGGTGCAGAACGCCGGCGAGGAAGGCAGCTCACCGATGCGCCTGCTGAAGCGTCTGGCCCACTTCACTTATCTCACCGACAAGTTGCGCAACCAAGTTTCCCGGGCCGCCACACCAGGCGATATCGAGGCTGCCAAGAAGCAGCGGCGGCATTGTTTGTATCTCTCCGGCAACGGCGTTCC
>JBGSME010000807.1:0-4229 GCA_041740335.1 Bryobacteraceae bacterium
GTGGCGCAGCATTTCGGCGAACGCTCGGGCCTCGCGATGGGATTCGAGATCCTCGACGCTGAAGCGCATCTTGGGGCGCCAGTTGGGATACTGCCAGGTGGTGGCGGGAACGTTCTGCTGATCGATTTCCTTGGTGAGGTCCTCCTGGTTGAGTGTAAGCAGGAGGCTGGGAGTGGAGGCAAGGAAGCCGGTGATGGCATTGTGAAGGTCGCCGGTAAGTTCGGGTCCGTCGGCGGCGCCTCGCGAAAAATGGTGCGGGAGGAATCCGTTGGCGATCAGGGCGTCGAGCATACGGTGCTTTTCGATGCGGCGTTCCTCGTGCAGGCGGAGGCGATTCGATTCGTCGCCGAGCAAGCCGAGTTCGAAGCGCACATTGATGTCCCGCCCGGCCCAGAAGCCGGACAGCGTGGGGAGGTCATGGGTGGTGGACGACACCAGGGCCTGTGCCGGGTATTCGCCCGGAGCGCGAAACCGTCCGTCCGGGTGTTTTTCGAAATAGAAAAGCCGGTAGCTGAGGATGCCGGTTCGGGCAAGCGCCTCGCGCATCCACGGCTCCACAGTGCCGAGATCTTCCCCGACAATCAGCACCTTTTCGCGAACACTTTCGAGGGCAAGGACACGAAGCAGATTATCGTGATGGTCGCGGACGTAGGTTCCCTCGGAAGCCGAAAAGCCATCGGGGATCCAATACAGGCGAAACAGGCGCATCACGTGATCGATGCGAAGCGCGCCGCCATGGCGGGCGCTGTGGCGGATCGATTCGGCGAACGAACGATACGCGTCGGCACGATGGGCTTCGCGGTTCGGAGGCGGAAATGACCAGTCCTGTCCGCTGGGCGAGAAGTCGTCCGGCGGAGCACCGACGCGGCATCCCTCGACATAGAGCGGGCGGTTGGCCCAGAGTTCGGCGCCGCAGCGATCGGTGGCGAGGGGAAGGTCGTGGAGCAACCCGATGTCCATACCGCGGGCGACGGCATGGCGCTGCACCGCGGAGACCTGCTGATCGATCAGCCACTGCAGGTATTGATGGAATAGAATTTCGGTGGCGTGTTCGCGGCGGAATGCTTCGACCGCCGGCGACTCGGGATCGTGATACTCGAGGGGCCATTGGTTCCAGACCCAGACGTTGGGATCGCGGCGGTGCATTTCCTCGTCGAGCGCGGAATAGAGGGCAAAGCGCGCGAGAAGGCTGCCCTCGGCGTCGATGTACTCGCGGAGGCCAACGGCGCGGGGCGAGTTACGGCTCCAGTGCTCGGCAAGGAACCACGCGAACGCGGGACGGAGGAAGCGCAGTTTGAGCTTATAGACAAGCTCGTAGTCGACAAACTCGGCTTGGTTGAGCGCGGCGATCTCGGCGGCTACTTCCGGCAGCTCGCGTAGCGCGCGGCATTCGGGGCTGGCGGCAGCGTCTTCGATGCGATCGATGTCGAGGTAGATGGGATTCCGGTAGTGGAGGCTGTTGGGGAGATAGGGGCTGGTGTTAAAGGGCTGCCGGTTGTGGATGGCGTGCAGGGGATTGAGGGCGACATAGGAGCCATGCACCGAATCGGCAACCCAGTCGATGAGACGCTCGAGAGCGGTGAAATCGCCGCAGCCCCAGGTGTTCCGCGAGTGAACGCCCCAAAGACAAACGGCGAGTCCGGCGCGCCGTTGGCCTTGTTCGAGGGCCGGAGGGAACCAGGCCCGTTCCGGACACACGATGACGGTAGTTTCGGCGGCGCCGGCGCCGGCGCTGATGTGGAGGCGATGGTAGCCGAGAGGCAGGCCGGCGGGAAGCGGGAGGAGAAAAGGGTTCCGGGCGGGATCGCGGACGGCCTGAAACTCGACGTGGCCGCCGGACTCAACATCAATGCGGCAATCGAGCGAGGATGCCCAGTCGATTCCAGGCCGAATGGCAATCGACGGCGAGAGGGAAGCGGTGAGGACGTAGACGGGCTCGACCGGAGGGTCCGAATCGGCGGCCGCCGCGGCCGGATCAACGCCCAGCGATTGGAGAATGACATGGCGAAGGGACTCGGAAGTTTCGTGGCGATTTCCGAAAATGTCCCAATAACCGGCTTCGATGCCGTGCCGCTCGGCGGCCTGAATGGCGAGATCGGGTGAGTTCATGCGAATGGGGGAGGACGACGCGCTTTCTCCATTGTAGATGCCCGGGACCGAAGCCGGGAAACCGGATGCGGAAAGTGGAAGCGGCGTGGGATACTGGGGACTTATGGAGATCAAGGAGTATCGCCCGAGTCTGGACCCAGCCGAGGGATTGTTTCGCCGGATCGACGGCGATGTGGCCGACAGCCTGGAGGAGTCCGTCTTTCTGACAACGGCCGACAAGGCGATCAACTGGGCGCGGAAGAACTCGATCTGGCCGATGACGTTCGGGCTGGCCTGTTGCGCGATTGAGATGATGGCGATGAGCGCATCGCGGTTCGATATATCGCGATTCGGGGCGGAGGTGTTCCGAGGGTCGCCGCGGCAGAGCGATCTGATGATCATTGCGGGGCGAGTGTCGAACAAGATGGCGCCGGTGGTGCGGAAACTGTACCGGCAAATGCCGGAACCGCGGTGGGTGATCTCGATGGGGGCGTGTGCCACCTCGACCGGTGTGTTCAGCAACTATGCACTGATTCCGGTAAATCAGATCATCCCGGTGGATGTGTACGTACCGGGATGTCCGCCGAGACCGGAGCAGTTGATCTACGCAATCATGATGCTGCAGAACAAGATCCAGGACGAGACGGGGACGGTGCGGAAAGTATTGAATCTGGACTGAGCAAGCTCCGTTAAAGGACGGCGCGAAGCGTCCGATATGGGGTTTTGAGAGGAATGGAGTTTCTCTCAAAGGAGGTCCAGAATGGAGATCTCGGCGGTAGGCTTGAATACCGGGCTGGCCGGGCACAGCCGCTTGGAGCAACAGCAGGCGACGTCACCGGCGGCTCGTGACGAGACACGAAGCGTGATCCAGGCGACGCAGAAATTGAATCAGACGCAGATGTTCGGCTATCACAGCGAACTGGTATTCGCGATGGACCGGCAAACGGGACGGCCATTGGTGCGGCTGATCGACAAGGAGACGCGCGAAGTATTGCGGCAGTTTCCTCCCGAGCATGTTCTGCGAATGGCTGAGGATTTCAAGCTTCGGGCGTGAGAGCCACACTGTGGGCGGCGTGAGTGGCAACGAGAGTTGCAGGAGAGTCGGCACGAATCTCGGCGGCGCTGGAAGCGGAAGCCGCGGCGCAGGTGGCAGGAGTCCGGCGCGGGCAGCGCGAGAAAAGAACGATACGGAGGACGGATGTCGAATCAGGCGAGGCACGCGTATTGGGAGAACGAATCTTTGGCGGACCCGATCGAGCTGATCCGGATGCTGTACCGGGGCGGGCTGGATGCGGTGGGGAAAGCCAAGCAGCGACTGGCGGCGGGTGACGTTTCGGGCCGGTCGCTACAGATTACGCGCGCCGGCGAGATCCTGAATGAGCTGGCGGCGTCGCTCGACATGGAGCGGGGAGGGGAGTTGGCGCAACGGCTGCTTGATCTCTACGACTACATGCAGCGGCGGTTGCAGGATGCCAACTTCGAGCAGTCCGAGGCCCCGTTGACGGAGGTCGAAGGGTTGATGACGACTCTGCTGCAGGGATGGGAAGGGCACCGCGCCGAATCCGCGGAGAGGAATTTTGTTCTGGAGTCAGGATCGGAAGGTTCCGAAACTCGACTGGCAGCCGGAATCAGCGCTTGACGGCGAGACTGGATTCGATCATCCGCGAGAGCCCGAGTCCGCCGGCTTTGGTGAGAGCATTCGCAATCTGCTCTTCCGCGAATTCGATCATGGTATCGGCGGCCTGATCTTCACCGGAGGATAGCCAACCGCCCCCGCCGCTCTTTCGGACATCGCGAAGCAGTTGTCCCACCAGGAGGGCTTCAAACTGCTGTGCGGCCTCGGCGGGGGATTCCGGTTTCGGCTTTTCCGAACCATTCCATAGGTCTTTTCCAAGCGACGCGATGGGAGACGTGTTCATTAGATCACCTCGATGTCGGAGTCGAGCGCGCCGGCGCTTTTGAGATTCTGCAGGATCGCGATCACGTCGCGAGGAGTGGAGCCGATGGCGAGCAGCGCCTGAACCAGTTCTTCAATGGTGGCGCCTTCCTTGAGATTCACGTTCCGGGCTCTTTCCGCATTGACGCCGATGCCGACCTTGGGAACGACCACGGTCTCGCCGGAGGCCAAGGGATTGGGCTGC
>JBGSME010000808.1:0-3828 GCA_041740335.1 Bryobacteraceae bacterium
CCTTCATCCAAGAAATGTCTTCCACTGTTGCCTGGCTTCGTACCAGCCAAAGCGCGCCAGCGAATACTATCAAGCTGGCGGCAATGATTCCGATGTTCATCCGGCGGTCGGCATACATCTTGCCCATGAAGAGCAGCATGATTATCGCCATCGAGGCGCCCATCACCAACGCCATGTAGGCTCGAGTCTCGCTGAAATAGACATGGTCGAGCTGGAAAGTATTGAAATACATCAATCCCAACATCACGATCGTCGATGTAGCAATCATGGCGCCGAAACGCGCATAGTGGTTCATGGTCAGTTCCTCTCGATTTCTAGGGATTCCGACACGCTATTTCCACAACCGAATACCGGCCACAAAGCGAATCTGCGAAGGGCTGCCTCCTTCTTGCCGGACCAGATCGGCGGTGCCAAAGAAGCTGCGATCGAAGGACACTCCAAAGTAGGGAGCAAACTCACGACGGATCTCATAGCGCAGTCGCAATCCAACCTCGATGTTATTGAGCCCCGTCCCCGTTGTGAACCGTTCGATGCGTTGGGCAGCGAGGGTTGTTTCGAGCCGAGGCTGAAGAATGAGGCGCTGAGTCACCAGGAGATCCCTGGCTATCGTAAAGCGGCCGGACACGTCGCCGTTCTGACTAATGAATAGGAGGGGTTCGATCTCGTATCGGTAAGGAACCAGCCCCTCAACTCCGATGACGGCGTGCGTGCGGATTACATTCCGCCCTTGGAAGGATTGCGTTTCCACGCGCGCCCCTACTTGGAAGTCATAATATCGCCTCACGAAGCGTCCGTATAGAAGCTGGACGTCGATATCGTAGTCTGCCTTCAAAGCGGTGTTGCGCTCGCCTTCGCTTTTGAACCAGAGGCGATTATAGTCGCCTCCATACCAACCTTCCGCGTCCCATCGAAAATCGCTTTCTTTCCTCGATGCGCGGTACTCGAGCACATCAGCTAGCAAGAACATTCGCGTGGCATTGTGCTCAACGGGTAGAGGCCAATCGTGCGGAGGCGGGAACAACTGCTGCTCCGCCCTCCCCGGCTCAGCCTGCCCTTGTGCCCGGAGCGCCGCTTGCGAGAACGTGAGTATTGTGAATGAGAACAGAATCACCAAGAAGTTACCCATCATTCACCGTGTCTAGAAACTATGAGACCAGCACGACCCGAAACATCCCGGTTGCCATATGCAAGATCAGATGACAATGAAAAGCCCACGGACCGCGTTCGCCGGGTGTTATCGCGACCGAAACTCGCTCGGCAGGTTTTACCAGTACCGTATGTTTGCGAGGCAGCAAGTCGCCCGCGCCATTTTCAAGGTGCATCCACATGCCATGCAAGTGCATGGTATGTTCCATCATCGTGTCGTTGACGAACGTCCACCTAAGCCGCTCACCCAGACGGAAGCGCACCGGCTCATTGGCCTGCGAATATTTCTTGCCGTCGAATGACCACATGAAACGCTCCATGTGTCCGGTGAGATGGATTTCCAGTTCTCGCTCAGGCTGACGAGTGTCGTGGAACGGCTCCAGTGCCTTTAGATCGGTATATACCAAAACTTTCCGCCCGCTACCGCCGAGACCTATGCCCGGGTCATCCAGGCGCGCGCTGGTAACCTGCGGAATTGTTTGGTTGCCAGACCCGTGGCTATCCGGTCCGTGCTTCACGGGTTCGCTGGCCGGACTCTTTGAATGCCCCATGCCAGGCATGTTCTGCATATCGTGATGAGCCGGCGCTTCCGGCATTTTCGCAGCCCCATGGCCATCGTGCGAGCTGTGGTCCATTTCCATGCCAGCCATCTTTCCGCCAGCCTTCATGTTCTTGTCCATGGCAAGCTTCATGCCGGGCATCGGCTTGCCTTCCGGCATGACCATACCCATGTCGGTCATCGTGCGGAGGGGGCGTGGCCGACGCTCCGGGACCTCGGCACTCATTCCCGGGCGCGGAGCGAGCGTCCCGCGGGTATACCCGCTGCGATCCAGCGTCTCCGAAAAAATCGTGTATGCGCGATCTTCAGTGGGGGTAACGATCACGTCATAGGTCTCGGCCGGCCCGAAACGAAACTCATCCACCTCGACTGGTTGAACATTCTGACCGTCCGCTTGAACGACAGTCATCTTCAGACCGGGGATCCTCACATCGTGAAAAGTCATCGCACCGACATTGATGAAACGGAGACGGACTCGTTCTCCCGGTGTGAAGAGTCCCGTCCAATTGCTCTCGGCCGTGCGGCCATTCATCAAGTAGGTGTAGACTGAGGATGTAGCGTCGGCCAGGTCCGTAGCCTCCATGCGCATCCGAGCCCACATCAGATAGTTGTCGGTGGTCGATTTCCACCCATAGTGAGCCAAATCGGAGGCGAGTTCGCGTAGCGTCCGTTGCTGGAAGTTAAAGTATCCGGCTCTTTTCTTGAGCCTTGATATCATCGCCGCTTCCGGTTGGAAGCTCCAATCCGAGAGAACAACCACATATTCACGGTCGTATTGGACAGGATCGGGTTTGATTGGATCGAAGATAAGAGGCGCGTAGACGCCTGCCTGCTCTTGGCCGGGAGAGTGGCTGTGATACCAGTAGGTGCCGTACTGCTTGATTGGAAACTTGTACACGAAGGTTTCGCCAGGCTTGATTCCTTCAAAACTCACTCCCGGTACCCCATCCATTTCGGGCCGCAGGAGCACGCCGTGCCAGTGAATCGAAGAATCCTCCTCGAGGCGGTTGGTTACCCTCAACGTGACGTGCTGTCCTTCGCGGAGGCGAATGATTGGGCCAGGCAACATGCCGTTGATGGTTTTAGCCGTCCCTTCCCGGTTGCCGATACGAACCTGCGTCTCCGCAATCGTGAGGTCGATGATGTCGCCACTGAGTTCGCCGGATTGAGGCGTTGCGGCGGCTAAGCGGGACCAGGGAGGGAGCAGCGTCTCCACCGCGGCTAACGAGCTGGCTGCACCGATTGCCTTCAGAAGCGGACGCCGTGATATTTTGTGGGTGCTCATCCCAGAATGGCTCGAAGGCGATCTCGACCGCTGGTCACCCCTCGCGCTTCCAATCAGATAGAGCAGTGAGAAGGGGCGTTTGTTTCATCGTTTTTTCCGATACTCGCCAGGAAAGTACCCAAACGCTGGGACGAGTTCCGGCGGAGCGCATTTCGATCAGTTCCTCAAGGAGGGATAGGGCGCTGGTCTAGTCCGGCGTCGCCCCGCATCACTGGTTCTGCTTATTGGGATAGCGCAACTACTCATTCGCGATCCCAGCCCCACTGGCAAGTATCAGAGGGCCATCGACATCCCGGGCGCCGACAGCGCCCTTGCGTTGCGGGGGAGAGTAGTCGGCTCCTCGTGTCACTTTGCACACTATCTGGCGTAGAGCTTTGCACGCCATTTGTCACGGCTGCCCCGCTTGTGTACTGGGCCGCGCCAGTAGCCGTGAGACCGTTGCGGGGCGAACCTTGAACAACCGGTTGCATCGGCGGCAGTCTTGTCGCCCTGGTGATTATCTTTCGAATCTCGGATTGCCGCAGATCGGACAGCTTCGGACGGCGTCCGCCGATGCACCTCTCTTCGCGGGCAGCATCCAACCCGGCCTTGGTCCGTTCTTTGAGCATGGCCCGTTGGAACTCCGCGAATGCCCCAACCATCTGCATCATCATTCGACCTGCCGGTGTCGTCGTGTCGATGGCTTTGATCAAACTGCGGAAGCCTGTCCCGGATTCGCAGAGCCGCCCACGATTGTGAGTACATCGCGGAGGGAGCGAGCAGCCGGTCCAGTTTCCAGACCACCAGCACGTTACCCTTGCGGACCTGATCCAGAAGCCGGTGAAGTTCTGGCCGGTCC
>JBGSME010000809.1:0-4176 GCA_041740335.1 Bryobacteraceae bacterium
CGGGACGGGCTGCGAAGGCGTTACCGGCAAGCACCGTGCCTGCGCCCGCGCGCAAAAAGAAATCTCTTCTCTTGAGTTCCGATGACATGTTCGAATTACTCCTGGCTGGCGGAATTTTGGTCTAACCCAGTGTACTACGGGAATCGTCAAAAGTTGCCGGCAATTGGCGCGACGCCTGCCACCATGCGATCAACGACGCGATGCCTGTGAGCACAATCACGATGTTGCCGGCCAGCACGACATTGGCATCCAACCCGGCCAGCCAGCGAAGAGCGTGGCCAATCGTCTTGCCCGCCGTGAGCAGACCGGCGCCGGCGGCCACCAGCAACAACAGCCGGTCCACCGGATGCGTGCGGAGGATGAGCGTCCATAGAACGAAGTTGAGCAGCGCCGCCACAAACGTCAGATTGCGCACCAACGGTGTCATCACGCCGGAAAGCGATACGCCGGTTGGCGCCGTCTGCCAGATGGTGCCGAGCGAAACAGCCGCCGCCACCGATGCGATCGCGACATAAACCCGGGTTCGTGCGTATGGCAGCAGCCGGGCCAGCAAACCAACGATCAAAGCGAACGTGATCGCCTGGAGCGCCGCTTCGCAGATCCAGTAAAACACCACGTAATGGTGACGGTCCGGGAACAGCCAGTCCGGCTCGATCAGCGCGACGAGCGAAGGAAAATCGCCCGCGAGCACCACCGCGCAATAGAGCACCACGGCGGGGCTGAAGCGGAAAAATCCGAACCGGAAGGCGTTGCGGATCACCAAAGCGCTAAGAACAATGCTCGCGAGGCCTGTTGCCTGCCAGAACAACGGCACCGGCTACCAGGCCTCTCGGGCCGTCGATGGTCGCGGATAACTCCCTATCGGACTTCCCACGGGTCCGGAGGTGGGAATCCAACAATCGAGGCCTCCCACGGATCAGGCGGGGGGAATCCCACAATGGAAGCCTCCCATGGATCGGGCGGAGGGAACCCGACGATGTCGGATGAAGCACTGGCGGCGAACAAGCCGGATGCGCAGAACAGAATCAGCAGCAGGTTTTTCATTGGTATGTTCGCAGTACCGAACAGGTGAACGCCGTATGACACCCTCAGGCGAACACCCTATGAGGAACTGACTGATTACAGAATAGTCTAGGGCTAAGACCTTAGTCTCATAGGATTTGTCTGATTGGGTGTGCCCTCTCGCGAGGGGCCCTTTACTCCATCGGGGGAGGCCGCACCCGCGCCTCAACAGCCGAATTCCGCTCGTCAATTTGGCAGGTGTAGTATCATCGAGAACCTTCACTATGCGAACCGCTGCACTGATCCTATTCGCCACCTGCGTTCTGCAGGCCCAGAACGCCAATCAGACCAAGGCCGGGCGTTTCCATGTGGAACATCCCACGTTGCTGAATCTCGGATTCGAATGGAACATCGATGGAGACGCCAACCGTAACGCCACCGTCGAAGTCCGCTTCCGTAAGGTGGGCACTGCGGCTTGGCGCCCGGCGCTCCCGCTGCTGCGGATCGGCGGTGAACGCGTCTACCGCGATCGTGAAGCCATGACATATACCGTGCCCCACGGCTTTGCCGGCAGCATTTTGAATCTGGAGCCGGCGACGAGCTACGAATGCGAGTTCACGATGGCCGATCCGGACGGTGTGACCGGCCAGGCGCAGCAACGCGTCACCGTGGCCACGCGAACCGAACCGAAGTCCTACGAGGGCGGCCGCGTCCTCCACGTGTATCCGCCGGACCATGTCGGCCCGCGCCAGGAACCGGCCTTTATCGGCATCAAGGCGGCCTACTACGGCGAAGGGCGAGGCGACTGGACTTCGGTCCGGATGAAGAAAGCACAGCCGGGCGACACGATTCTCGTCCATGCCGGCCTCTATCGTCCCGAACGGCTGAACTACGTGGATCCCTTGAGCGCCCCTTTCGCCGGTTACTGGTCACTCTCGCTGAAGGGTACTGCCGAGAAGCCGATCACGATCAAGGGCGCCGGCGACGGCGAGGCGATTTTTGACGGCGCAGGTAACCACAAGCTTTTCGATGTGATGGCCAGCCAGCATCATATCTTCGAGGGGCTCACCTTCCGTAACACCGAGGTTGCCTTCTTCGCGGGCGAAAAGGAAGTGATGGGCGCAGTGGCGCTCACAATCCGCAATTGCCGCTTTGAAGACATCGGCGTGGGTGTATGGACCGAGAACGCCGATTCGCGCGACTTCTTCATTTCCGACAATCTATTTCTCGGCCGTGAAGATCAAATGCGGGTGATCGGCTGGAATCAGGCCGGGCAGCGCTCGGCCGGAATCTATCCATCGCATCAACTCCGAAGTTTCTTTGCGATCAAGGTCTATGGACCCGGGCACGTCATCGCGCACAACGCCATCGCCTACTTTCATGATGCGATCTGCATTTCCACCTACGGTCCGCCTGAGGCGGACCCCGACCGGCGCGCCTCTTCGATCGACATTTACAACAACGACATTCACCTTACAAACGACGACTTTATCGAATCCGACGGTGGGGCGCATAACATCCGCATTTTTCAGAACCGCGGCTTGAACGCGGCCCACAACGGTTTCAGCGCCCAGCCCATGTTCGGCGGCCCGGTCTACTTTTTCCGTAACCTGCTGTATCATGTTCCCGCCGGCGGGGCCTTCAAACTGAGCGCCGTTCCGGCCGGAATCCTGATCTACCAGAACACGCTGATCGGCGAGCAGACCGCCCGTGGCCCTTACTCAAACGCTCACTTCCGGAATAACTTATTTCTAGGTCGGGATACGCCGGATCGCGGCGTGATGACCTGGGCGAACGCCACGAGTAACTTCAGCACGGACTATAACGGTTTCCGGCCGAACCGCAACGTGCAGGACCAGTACACGTGGCTCGCGCCCGCGCCAGGAAAGACCGCCTACGAGGCGAAGGGTTCCGATTGGCGCAGCTACGCCACGCTTGCTGAGTTTCAGCGGGCCACCGGCCAGGAATCCCACGGCGTGGAAGTGGACTTCGATATCTTCGAGAATCTCACGCCGTCGGACCCCGCCCAACGCCATCGCGTCTACCACTCGATGGATCTCAACTTCCGGCTGAAGCCGAATTCCAAGGCTGTCGACGCCGGCGTGGTCCTGCCTACGATCAACGATGGCTTCACCGGCAAGGCGCCCGATTTGGGCGCGATCGAGGTGGGGAAGCAGGAACCGCACTATGGTCCGCGGTGGATTACTTGGAAGCCGTTCTACCGCTAGCTCCACCGTCACGGGGGCGATCGAAACCGAGCCGCGACGGTCACGGAGCGGTAGTCCCCCAGGGCGCGGCGACGCGGCCACCTGCCGGGGCTCAGCAGAGTAAACTGACGAAGAGATGAAAATCAGGAAGCTGTCGTGGCTCGCGCCCCTCCTCATCGCCGCCGCCATCGCGAATTCACCGGCGCCAGCCCAACCAGTCCCGCCGATCTCGACCAATGACAACCGGACCCCAGCCGGAGTGCTGCGCGACGGCGTCCTTTCCCTACAACTCGAGTTACAGAAAGCCACCTGGCATCCGGAAGCGGAAGACGGCGAGGCGATTCCCGTGTACGCATTCGGCGAAGCGGGCCGTGCTCCGCTGGTTCCCGGCCCGGTGATTCGCGTCCCGCAGGGCACCACGATTGACATCTCCCTCCACAGTTCGCTTCCGGTTCCGGCAACGATCCACGGCTTGCATCAGCGTCCCGGTAGTGACCTCGATGTAGTCACCGTCAATCCGGGCGCCACGCAGCACATCCGGTTTGCGGCCGGCGTTCCTGGAACTTACTTGTATTGGGGCCGCACGCCGGATGGTGGGCGTGGGGACCGTCGCCTCGCCGACGCTCTACTTGGCGGCGCGCTCGTCGTGGATCCGCCGGGCGGCAATGTTCCCGCCGACCGGATCTTGGTGCTCGAGCGATGGAACGGCCCGACACGCACTGCCATCAACGGAAAGTCGTGGCCCTACACCGAGCGCCTGGATGCCGAGGTCGGGAAAAAGGTTCACTGGAAAATAGTGAATGCCTCGGACCTCAGTCATCCGATGCACCTGCACGGGTTTCACTTTTCCCTCGATGGCGAAGGCGACGGCGAACGTTTCAAGATCTTCGACGATGGGATGAAGCCCGAGGAGTTTACCCATTCGGTGGAAGTGATGCGGACGTTCGAGATGACCTGGACTCCGAAG
>JBGSME010000810.1:0-1836 GCA_041740335.1 Bryobacteraceae bacterium
GCCTTCGTCCTGACCCGCGTCAAATCGCGGCTCCACGCCGGTCACGCAAGACAAACCGGCCGGCGCTACGGACTGCTCTTGCCCCGGGATCGCGACCGGACGCGGCGTGAGCGAGGGCCGGAAATTTCCCACACGTGTGAACATCGACGCCGCCGCATAGACCAATTTCGGCTTCGGCAACGCCTCCAACTCGCCATCGATCGCCGCCAACCGGACCTTCTTCCGCGAAATCTCCGCATAGGTCTCAAGGCCAACTAGCGCGTCCAACGCCGCTTTCCTCGACGCCTGATCCCCCGCCACACGCTCCTGTAGGCGCTTCTTCTGCTCGGCCTCGGCCGGCGTCTTCGGCTCGCCCATGTGCGTGATCAGCAGTTTTCCGTCGCGAATCCGATCGTCCAATGCGATCAATTCATCACTCGTCGCGAATTCCACTTTGTCGAGGAATGGCGCGAGTTCGATCATCGCCGCGCGCTTCCGTTCCAGGATTTCCGCCCGCCGCCTCAGCACTGCCGGATCCGTATCGTAGGGCCGATCCGCGCGGTCCACCCCCGCGAACACCGCCTGCATCGCGTAATAGTCGCGCTGCGGAATCGGGTCAAACTTATGATCGTGACAGCGCGCGCAATGCACCGTCATGCTGGTGAACGTCGACATCGTGGCCGCCACCATGTCGTCGCGATCGAGCAGACGAGTCAGATTCTTGTCCGCCGTGCCTTCTTTCAATTCCTGATGCCCCACGAAATCCCACGGCCCCGCCGCAATGAATCCCGTCGCCACGATGCCGCGCGGATCATCCCGATACAGCACATCCCCAGCGATCTGCGACTTCACGAATCGCGAATATGGCATGTCTTCGTTCAACGCGCCGATCACCCAATCCCGGTATGGCCACGCGTTCTCCCGAGGCTTGTCCTTGTCGTACCCATGCGAGTCCCCGTAGTGCACTACGTCCAGCCAATGGCGGGCCCAACGCTCCCCATATCGCGGCGATCGAAGCAGCTTGTCGACGAGTTGCTCATACGCACCCGCCGATTCGTCTCTCGCGAACGCGTCCAACTCGTCGGCCGGCGGCGGCAGCCCGTTTAGATCGTAGTAGAGCCGGCGCATCAGCGTTCGCCGGTCCGCTTCCGGCGACGGGGCCAATCCCTTCGCTTCGAGCCCCCGCCTCACGTGCCCATCGATATCCGGTGCGCCGCCAGACCTCTTCGGCAGCGGCCGCAGGGACCACCACAACGGCTTCTTCGCTTCGGAATCCACAATCGCGCCCTGCTGCACCCACTCCCGGATTCGTGCCACTTCCGCCGCCGTCAACGGCGCTCCGGATTTCGGCATGCGTGGGCGTTCGCCCGATATCACGCGCACCAGCAAACTGGTGTCCGGCTGTCCGGACTGTACCGCCTTCTTTACATCAGCGCTCGCGGCAACCGAAAATCCACCGCTCCGGTTAGCCGCCTGATGACACGCCTGGCACTTCTTCGCAAGCACCGGCATAACATCCCGCGAGTAACTTACCGGATCAGCGGCGTACAAAGTGCCACCTAACATAACGACTATTACTGCGCAATATCGGTTCATACGTGTGGCAAAGCTTCGCCTGACGCCTATTGTATACGGAGCCCGAATCCTAGCGCATCGGCGCAGTGGGAAACGGAATGCTGGCCATTAGCGAAAGCGCCGCCGCCAGCCCACAATAGTGATACAAAGCCTTGGCGTCCCCCGCCTCCGGCCAATCCTTGGTGAAGAGCCGGAACGCCGCCGCCGCGCCCAACGCCACCAACAGCCCTTCCCTGCTGACCGCGAAACACACCGCCAGCACTACCACTGCGATCACCCGTT
>JBGSME010000811.1:0-4881 GCA_041740335.1 Bryobacteraceae bacterium
GTCCGGCGGCATCCGGACCCGGGAAGATGCCGAGGCGATGGCGTCGGCGGGCGCGACGCGGATTGGCGCATCGGCGAGCGTAAAAATCGTGGGCGGCGCCGTTCACGGCGTGCAGGGATATTGACAATGAATCCGCCCGAAATGCAAGCCGAGGGCCAGCGCGAAGCGCCATTCAAGGATCGCGCCGACCTGCTCGATTTTCTGCTCGAAGTTGCCACGGCCACCACGGCGACACTCGATCTCGACAAGCTGCTGAAGGATCTTGCCTCGTTTGTTGAGGCGGTGGTTCCGTCCCACCTTGTTGCGATTCTGCTTTATTCCGACCGTCTCAAGGGGCTGGTGGTTCGCTATCAGGTGGGGTTCAACCCGGAGGCGCTGAAGGATCTGGTGATCCCACTTGACGAAGGGTTAACAGGCGTTGCCGCATCGGCGCGGATGCCGATTGTCGAGGGCGATGTGCAGAATCATCCGCACTACCTGCCGGTGCTTGACGCGGTGCGATCGGAGATGGCGGTGCCGATGATCACGCGCGGGAAGCTGGTGGGCGTGATCGATGTGCAGTCAACGGCGGCCAATGCGTTCACACAGGAGCATTCGGCGATGGTGCAACTGGTGGCGTCGCGGGCGTCGGCGGCGATCGTGAATGCGCGGTTGTTCCGGCGGGTGGAAAAGCAGAATCGAACTCTCAAGACGTTAGGGTCGATTTCGCGCGAGTTTTCGTCGACATTGAATCTCGACGAACTGTTGAACAAGGTGGCGAGCGCGGTCCGGCGATTGATCAGCTACGATGCGTTTTCTTTGCTGCTCACCGATGAACGGACGGGAATGCTGCGCAGCCGTTTGAGCCTGCGGTATGACCAGCGTGTGCGGCTGGACAATATTCCGGTGGGGCATGGCATTACGGGCGCGTCGGCGGAATCTCGGCAGCCGGTGCTGGTGGAAGACACCCTCGCCGATGGGCGCTATGTGGAAACGAGCGCCGGGATCCGTTCGGAACTGGCGGTTCCGCTGCTGTTGCAGGACCGCGTGATCGGAGTGATGGATCTTGAAAGCGAGCGCGTGGGGTTCTTTACCGAGGACCATGCGCAGACGATGCGGCTACTTGCGCCGCTGGTTGCTTCGGCGGTTGAGAACGCGCGGCTCTACGGCGAAGTGGACCGGCGGAAGCGCCGGATGGAGGCGGATCTGGCGGCAGCACAGAGTTTACAGCAGGCCTTGCTGCCGAGGGAAGATCCGAAGATTCGCAATTTAGAGATCGGAATCGGATTCCGGCCGGCGGCGGAAATCTCGGGCGATATCTTCGACTTCTTTGAGCAGGAAGATTCGGCGCTGATCGCGCTCGGCGACGTATCGGGAAAGAGCGCGGCGGCGGCGCTTTACGGGGCAATGGTGACGGGGTTGCTGCGCACGCTCGCTCCGCGGCGCCGAAGCCCTGCGGCCCTGGTGGAAGCGTTGAACGAGGCGCTGGTGGAGCAGCCGGTGGGCGATAAGTACCTGACCTTGACGGTGCTTTTGTGGCAGCCGGGAAGCGGATCGCTGCGGATGGCGAATGCGGCGTCGAGCCCGCCGCTGGTGCTGCGCGCCAAGCAGTACATTACGCCGCAGGTGGAAGGATTCCCGCTGGGCTTGTTCGCCGGGTCCAAGTACGAAGAGACGACGTTTCAGGCCGAACCGAACGATCTGATCGTTCTCTACTCGGATGGGATTCAGGATCAGCCGGACACGGAAGGCTCATTGTATGGCGAGTCCCGGCTGTCGGCGTTTCTGCTTGAAGTAGAGCACCTTCCGCCGCAGCAGATCGTGGATGCGCTGTTGGCGGATCTCGACCGGTTTCGAGGGAGCCAGCGGATTCACGACGATCAGACAGTGGTGGCCATGCGGGTCATGCGAGACGCACAATTCAAGCGCGACGGAGATTGATTTGCTTTCGGAAACGTATCAGTATCGAAATGGCACGCTGAACTGCGAGGATGTGGCACTGGCCGATATCGCGCGTGGAGCGGGCACTCCCTGCTATGTATATTCGGCGGCGGCGATCCGGGAACGGTACCGGGCCTACGATGCTGCGTTCGGGGAGCGGCCGCACTTGGTTTGCTATGCGGTGAAGGCGAATTCGAACCTTTCGATATTGCGGCTGCTGGCGGCGGAGGGTGCGGGGTTCGATATCGTATCGGGCGGGGAATTGTATCGCGTGATCGAGGCCGGGGCCGATGTGGCGAAGGTGGTGTTTTCCGGCACGGGCAAAATGCGCGAGGAGATCGACTACGCGCTCGAGAGCGGGATTCAATGCTTCAACTGCGAGTCCTGGGACGAACTGGTGTTGATCGATTCGCTGGCGGCGCGATTGGGCAAGCGGCCGCGGGTGGCGCTGCGAGTGAATCCGGATGTGGACGCCGAGACGCACCGGCACATTTCCACCGGAACAAAGATCAACAAGTTTGGCGTGGATATCGATCAGGCCAAGGAGATCTATCGCCGCGCGATGGGCCTTGCCAACGTGGCCGTGGATGGCGTGTCGTGCCATATCGGGTCTCAGATTTTCAAGACCGGCAAGATGCTCGAAGCGGCGCGGCGTGTGGTTGCGCTGGCCGGCGAGCTTCTTGCGGCGGGAGTGCCGATCCGGCATCTGGACCTCGGCGGCGGGTTGGGCGTCGCGTATCAGCCGGGCGAGCAGCCGCCGGCGATTGCGCCGTTTGTGAGGGAGCTATGCGAGGTGGTTCCGGCCGGCAGTGATCTTTCGTTGAAGCTGGAGCCGGGGCGTTCGATCGTGGCCGACGCGGGTGTTGTGCTCACGCAGGTTCTTTATCGCAAGGACACGCCATCGAAGCGGTTCGTGATTGTGGATGCGTCGATGTCGGAACTGATCCGGCCGGTTTTGTATGAGGCGTATCACGAGATTTTGCCGGTGCGGCAAGCTCCGGAGCGGGGAACGATCGTGGCGGATGTGGTGGGTCCGGTGTGTGAGAGCGGCGATTTTTTGGCGCAGGATCGCGAATTACCGAATGCAATGCCGCGCGATGTGTTGGCGGTGTGTACGGCGGGCGCCTATGGTTTCGTGCAGGCATCGAACTACAATTCACGGCCGAGGCCGGCGGAGGTGCTGGTGGATGGCGATCAGTGGCGCGTGGTGCGGAAGCGAGAGACGTTTGCGGATTTGGTGCGTGGCGAAGAGCTTCAGCGGTAAGCGGCGATGCCGGTGACGCGCTCGCCGATGACGAGCGCGTGCACGTGGTCGGTGCCCTCGTAGGTTTTCACGGTTTCGAGATTGCACATGTGGCGCATGATCGGATACTCGTCCATGATGCCGTTGGCGCCCAGCAGGTCCCTTGCGGCGCGGGCGATGTCGAGGGCGATGGCGACGTTGTTACGCTTCAGCATGGACACGTGGGCGGCTTCGAGTTTGCCGGCATCCTTCAATCGTCCGCAGTGAAGAGCGAGCAATTGCGCCTTGGTGATCTCGGTGATCATGACGGCGAGTTTCTCCTGCACGAGTTGATGGGAGGCGATGGGCCTGTTGTCGAACTGTTTGCGGTCCAGCGAATACTGGCGGGCAGTTTCGTAGCAATCCATGGCCGCGCCGATGACACCCCATCCGATACCGTAGCGGGCTTGTGTGAGGCAGGCGAGAGCGGAGCGAAGTCCCTTGGCGGCGGGGAGTGCGTTGGCGGCAGGAATCCGGCAGCCGGCGAAGGTAAGCGTGGAGGTGACCGATGCTCGCATCGAGAGTTTGCCGTGGATATCGGCGGCGGTGAATCCGGGGGTGCCTTTTTCGACCAGGAAGCCTTGAATACCATCGGGCGTGCGCGCCCACACCACGGCGACGTTGGCGGCGGAGCCGTTGGTGATCCAGGTTTTCTCACCGTTGAGGACCCAGGAGTCGCCGTCGGGTTCGGCGCGCGTTAACATGCCGGAGGGGTTGGAGCCGAAGCCGGGCTCGGTGAGTCCGAAGCACCCGATGGCATCGCCGGATTGCAGAAGCGGGAGCCATTGTTGCTTCTGCGGCTCGCTACCGAAGGTGAGGATCGGGTACATGACGAGCGCGCCTTGCACCGAGCAGAAGGATCGGACGCCGGAGTCGCCGCGTTCGAGTTCCTGCATGAGGATGCCGTATTCGGTGCTCGACATTCCGGCGCAGCCGTAGCCATCGAGATTGGCGCCGAGGAATCCGAGCGAGCCCATTTCGCCGATCAGGGAGGCGGGGAAGGTGCCGTCGCGCCAGTGATCGCGGATGGTGGGGACGACCCGCTCGTCGACGAACCGGCGGGCGGTGGCGCGGACGAGAAGTTCCTGTTCAGAAAGCTGGGAGTCGATCAGGAGATAGTCGACACCTCGAAAAGCAGGCATAGGCTTTCATGATACCGCCGTGGATTTGAATGCGATTTTTTAGGCGCCAGGCCCACTAATCCTATCGAGTGCAAATGGTCTATCGAGTTGGGATCGCCGCTTTGCTCGTGGTTGTTGCCGCGCATGGGGACACCACGCCGGACCCTGTGTACCCTATTTTGGAGCGGGCTTTCGAACGGCTGCAGAACAGGGATTACGACGCGGCGATCGAACTGTTTCGCAAAGCGGCGCAGCGGTCGCCGGGCCGCGCCGACATCCGGAAGAACCTCGCCTATACGTTGATGAAGACGGGCGATACCGAGGCCGCGCGCGAGGAGTTGGACCGTGCGCGGGCGCTCGATCCGGCCGATCATCATCTGGCGCTCGAGTACGCATTTTTGTGTCATGAGACGGGCAAGACGCGCGAGGCGCGGCTGGTGTTCGAGGCGTTCCGGAACGATAGCGATCCGGAGTTGCGGGCGACGGCGCAGCAGGCGTTTGGGAACATCGATGGACCGCTCAAGGAGGGGATTGCGCGGTGGAGCGAGGTGGTGTCGC
>JBGSME010000812.1:0-5984 GCA_041740335.1 Bryobacteraceae bacterium
GAAGGGTCCTCTTCATTGATGTTCACGCCGGCGATGACGGCGTCGAGCGTGTCGCCGCCGGACTTGAGAATTTCCATGGCGCGAGCGCAAGCGCGCTGGCCGTTACCGCTTGCGATCACGATGTTCGAAGGGCGAGCCTGCGCGGGGGCGAACGCGGCGCCCGCCGCAAGACCAGCGCCGTTGGTGAGAAGGCTCCTGCGATTGATCATGGCTCAGTTAGAATAACAGGTGCGATGGGGCGGATACTCGCAATCATGATCATGCTGGGCGCGCTCGCACTGTCGGCCGCGGCCGATAAGAAAGCGCCGAAGAAGAAGGCGAAAGGCGCGCCTGACTTGGCCGTTATTGCGCTCAAGATCGAGCGTGACGACAAAGTGGTCATGATCGAGGGGGCGGTGAAGAACATTTCCGGCAAGCCGATTCGAGGTGTGGTGCTCTACTTCGAGTTTCTGGAATTCGGCGGCCGGATGATCTCGCGGATGAAGACGGAAGCGACCGAACAGGTGCTCGAAGACGGCGAGGAAGTGGAGTTCGAGGCGCAGACGCCGGACCAGGTACGGGCGGTGGATATTCGCGTGGACGCTGAAGACAAGTCGGCACGCTATCTGATTCCGGATAAGCCCGGTCCGCACAGAATCCAGTAGGCCCGGCCCCTTTTTACAAAATTTTTACAAGTCGCCAACAACCCCCACGGTCGATCCGCGTAGGATCGGATCTAGGAGAACGCAAACCATGACCGAAAACACAAGCTATCAAGACGAACATTGTATGGTTGATTTTTCCCGGCAAACCGCACTGCTCGACAACAGCAGCCTCACGTTGACGCGAAAAGAGTTCGAGCTCCTTTCGACGCTGGCCCAGAACGCGGGGGACATCGTGCCTCGCGACGTGCTGTTGCAGACGATTTGGGGGTACAGCCGGGAGATTCGGACGCGGACGCTCGATGTGCATATCCGGCGGCTGCGGAAGAAGCTGAACCCGTACGGGGATCAGTACATCGAGACCATCTTCGGAATCGGATACCGGTTCCAGCCGTATCGTGAGCCGCACAGCTTCTATAGCGCTGCCTAGGCCGTTGGGGCCACGGGCTTGACCATGGTCATATAGAGTGACTATGGCCGGAGCATGGAGCCGCACCTTGCGTGGGCCAGTTGGCGACCTGGTCACTCCTCTGGACGTGGGAAATCCGGCTGAGTCCGGTAAGCGTATGGGATGCTGGCTGACCGGTTCCTCGTGGCGACGGCATTGGCGTTGAAAGTGAAGTTAGTGACGGCAAAGGAGAGGTTAGTGGCCTGCCGCGATTTGGAAAGTCTGTGATCGGCGGCGTGTGCGGGGCCGCAAAGGCGGCGCAGTTGCGATACCGTAAGAGGACATGCAACGCCGGAACTTTCTTGCCGCCGCGGCGGCGCCGTTCGTCCAGACTGGATCGAAAGGTGCTACCAAACGCCCGAACGTCGTAATGTTCATGACCGATGATCACGGCGCGTGGGCGACGGGAACATACGGATGTCCTGAAATCAAGACGCCGAACCTGGACGCTTTGGCCGGGGGCGGCGCGAAATTTTCGAGAGCGTACGCATGCACGCCGGTTTGTTCACCGAGCCGCATGACGTGGATCACCGGACGAATCCCTTCGACACATGGCGTGCAGGACTGGCTGCGTCCCACCGATAGCTTCGAACCGGCGACGACCAAGCGTTGGCTCGAAGGGCATCCGACGTATTCGGAAATTCTGGCGCGGAACGGCTACACGCTTGGGATGTCCGGCAAGTGGCACATGGGTGACGACGACAAGGCGCAGGCTGGTTTTTCGTATTGGGCGACGGTGCCGGGCGGGGGCGGGCCGTACAAGGACGTAGAGTTTGTTCGCAACGGCGAGCGCATCAAGACGACCGGATACAAGACGGATCGGGTAGGCGACTATGGGCTCGAGTTTCTGGATCAGCGGAAGGGCAAGGACGAACCCTTCTACCTGCTGATGCCGTTTTACGCGCCGCATACTCCATACGACTATCAGCCGGAGGAATATCGCCAGCCCTATCAGGATTCGGCGTTTTCGTGCTATCCCAAAACGGTGAAGCACGCCTGGCAGAATCGCGGGCTCAGCGTGCATCACGACAATAAACGCAGCATGCACGCCTATGGAGCGTTGATCACAGGCATGGATGCGAATGTGGGCCGGGTGGTGAAGCGCCTGGATGAGATGGGTGTCCGCGACAACACACTGGTTGTGTTTTCAGCCGACCAGGGCTGGAACGCCGGCCATCACGGCGTTTGGGGCAAGGGGAACGGAACGTGGCCGTTCAACATGTACGAAGAGTCGATCCGGGTGCCGCTGGTTTGGAACCATCCGGGACGGATCAAGGCGGGGCAGACTCTCGATCCGATGGTATCTTCTTACGATTACTTCCCTTCTATCCTTGACTATCTTGGAGTAAGTGCGCCCCCGGACCGGAAGCGGGTAGGGCGAAGTTACGCGGACTTTCTCCGCGGACGGTCACCGCGATGGAACAACCGGCTCTATTTCGAGTATTCCTATGTGCGCGGGCTGCGGACCGAGAATCTGAAACTCATACAGCGAACCAAGGAATGGCCGAGCGAAATGTTCGATCTCGAGGCCGATGCCGGGGAGACCCGAAACGTCTACGATGACGCCGCCTATCGCAAGCAGCGGGACGCGCTGCGCGCCGATATGGATCGCTTCTTTTCCAGGACCGGAGCGCCAGAGCAGGAGTCCTGGCGCAGCACCACGCGGCAGCACTTGACCGAATACAGCCGATAGGAATTGCAAGCAAGAATATGAGTGACCTGGTTCAACTGACACGCGATGGCGACATCGGAATCATCACGATTCACAACCCGCCGGTGAATGCGCTTTCGCCGGGAGTGCCGGAGGGGATTGCGGCTTTGGTGGAAGAGGTGCAAGCCGACCCCGCGCTGGCGGCGGCGGTGGTGATCGGCGCAGGGCGAACGTTCATCGCGGGAGCGGATATCCGCGAGTTTGTGAAGATCACGAGTGGGGAAGGCGGCGCCATTGCGCTGAACCCGGTGCTCGAAAAGATAGAGGCATCTCGCAAGCCGGTAGTTGCGGCGATCCATGGGACCGCGCTCGGCGGCGGTCTGGAGGTGGCGATGGCGTGCCACAACCGCGTGGCGGTTCCAGAGGCGCGGTTAGGGCAGCCGGAAGTGAAGTTAGGGTTGATTCCGGGCGCTGGCGGAACGGTGCGTCTACCGCGGCTGATTGGTCCGGCCAAGGCGGCGGCGATGTGCGCGATCGGCGATCCGATCGGCGCCCCCGAAGCTCATGCGTTGGGGCTGATTGACCGCTTGATTGACGGGGACCTGCTGACGGGCGCGATTGCCTTTGCTCGTGAAGTAGCCGGAAATCCCGTGCGCCGCACGTGCGATCTCAGTGAAAAGCTTCGTGAGTTTGACCGGCTGCGGCTTCCAGAGAAACTGAAGGGCCGCAAAGCGCCGCAAGCTGCGATCCGGTGCGTGGAGAACGCGGTTGTGAAGCCGTTCGAGGAGGCGCTCGCCGAGGAGCGGCGCGTCTTTGAGGAGTTGCTTCACTCCGACGAGTCGAAGGCGCTGGTCCATGTATTTTTCGGGGAGCGCGAAGTGGCCAAGGTCCCCGGAGTTCCTGTCGTGAAGGAGTTGGGATTCAGCAAGGTGGCCGTCATCGGGGCGGGCACGATGGGCGGCGGAATCGCGATGTCGTATGCGAATGCCGGCTTCGAAGTGTTGCTGATCGAGACCGCGGAAGAGGCGCTTCGCCGGGGGATGGCGACCATTGCGCGGAACTACGAATCGTCCGTCTCGAAGGGCCGGATGAGCCGTGTGGAGGCGGATGCGCGAATGGGGCGGATCCGGCCGGCGGTGGATCCGCAACTGACGAATCCGTGGCTGGGAGAAGCGGGCCTGATCGTCGAAGCGGTGTTTGAGAACATGGAGTTGAAAAAGTCTGTCTTCGCAAACTTGGATCAGGTGGCGGGGCCGAACGCAATTTTGGCGACCAACACGTCCACGCTGTCGATTGACGAAATCGCGTCGGCCACGGGAAGGCCGGGCCGCGTGGTGGGGCATCATTTCTTCAGCCCGGCGAATGTGATGCGGCTGCTCGAGATCGTGCGCGGAGCCGCCACTGAGCCCGAGGTTTTGGGAGTGTCGCTGGCGTTGGCGAAGAAGCTTGGCAAGGTGGGCGTGGTGGCCGGCAACTGCCGGGGTTTTATCGGGAATCGCATGTTTCATCCTTACCGGCGCGAGGCGCAGTTCCTGGTGGAGGAAGGGGCGTCAATTTACGATGTGGATCAGACGCTGGTGGATTTTGGAATGGCGATGGGTCCGTTGGCGGTAGGAGATCTGGCTGGTTTGGATGTGGGTTGGAGAATCCGGAAGGAGTTCGCTCATTTGGACGACCCTACGCACCGGCGGGCGCTGATCGAGGACCGTCTGTGCGAGATGGGGCGATTCGGCCAGAAGACGAATCGGGGCTGGTACCTTTATGACGAGAATCGGAACCGGCAGGTAGATCCGGAAGCGGCGGCGATGGCGGAGCGGTTGTCGCACGAAGCCGGCGTCCGGCGGCGAAAGATCGGGCGCGAGGAAATTCTCGACCGGTGCCTCTATGCGTTGGTGAACGAAGGATGCCGGATTCTCGAGGAAGGCATTGCGCTGCGGCCGGTGGACATCGACATCGTTTACATCTACGGGTATGGGTTCCCGGGGCACCGGGGTGGGCCGATGAAGTACGCCGAACTGGTTGGGTGGGGCAAGGTATACGATCGCGTGTGCGAGTTGGAGCGGGAGCACGGAGTGCTGTGGGCTCCATCTTCGATGTTGCGAGAATTGGCCGGGGCCAAGGCCTAGGGCTCTTGCTTCTGCACCACTTCGGTCTGGCCAAGCCGGTTCTCGATATCCGTTAGCTGCTTCTTCACCAAGTCAGCGTCCTGGGCCTGGGGAGCGAACTGCAAGTAGCCGCGCATCTGTTCCGCTGCGCCGTTGAGATCGTTCTTCATCGCGAGCAGCGCGCCGAGGATGTGCTGCGCTTTCGGCATTCGGTGTTGCGTGTCGAGCTTGATAGCCTCGCGGGCGCTGACCTCAGCATCTTCGAATTTTTGCAGATTGTAGTTGGCGACGGAGTTGTAGAAGAACGCCTGCGGGAAATCCATTGGGTTGAGCTTGGTGACCTTGGCGGTCATGTCCGCCACATCCTGCCACTTCTGCTCGTCGGCCGCCAAAAGGGCGAGTTGGAGGTAAGGACTGACGTACTTGTCGTCGGCTTCGATCGATTTCGCATAGGCCGCGCGGGCCTCCTCGGGGCGCTTGGCCTGCTGATGAATCTGACCCAGATAGTGCCACGCCACGGCGTACTTGGGATAAATCCCCACGGCTTTCTCCAGTTCCTTTTGCGCGTCGTCCCACTTCTTCTTCTTAAGGTTGTTGGTGGCTTTCTCGTACGCTTTCTTGGCGTCCTTGGGGGCTTGCAGCGTGGTCATGCTGATGGTTGAGCCTTCCACTCCCGCCAGCCGCCGGATAATAATGGTGCCGACATCGGGGTTGTCCATGAACCGCCGGCCGGACAGATTAACGACGTCAGAGCGATAGCCCGGCAGCGAAGCGCGAATCTCGCATCCCATCAGGTCGCGTTCGGTCAGGCCTCCACCACCGGAGGCGCCGCCCAGCGTGCCGGCGCGTTGCTGCCCGCCGAAACCTCCGAACCCGTCCCCGGTATTCGAAACGCTCGCGTCCTGCATCATATTCTGGTTGCGGCCGAGTTCGAAGCTGAACCGTCCCTTCGAATCGGTATAGCCCTCCGGACGCACTTGGCCGTTGCAGATGCGCTCAATGGTCACGCTGTCGGGCGGGGGCGTTCCCTCGGCGGTCACCACTTTGCCGGAAAGGAAAATCGGCCGCTGCATATCCGGAAAACGTTGCTGTTGAGTACGGCCGAATGGATCGTCCTGGCCGGGCTGCTGCCCGCGGCC
>JBGSME010000813.1:0-3340 GCA_041740335.1 Bryobacteraceae bacterium
CGAAACCACATCCAGCACCCGATGCGCCTCGCCCGTATCGAACTCGCTCACGTCCACATGCGTCACGCCCGCATAGCGCCTTTCCGCCTTGCCCACCGGCCAGCACATGGCTTCTACACAGTCAAAACCGATCGCGTGAGCGTCGGCAAGCACCTCCGCAAGGTCGAGTTCAGGAAGTATCGCGGAAACGAATCCAAGTTTCATAATTGAGTAAGTTCAGCCTTAGTGAGACGAGTCGAGAATCGCCTTGATGTCAGGGAAAAGAAAGTCGCGGACTTCCTTCTTCGTCATGTCTTCCTTCGTCAGCAGCCGGACTCCGGAATCGATCTCCGGCTTTACCGCCCGCCCAGCCAGATGTTCCACCACCGCCCGCGTCGATTCGTAGCCCATCTTGAACGGATCCTGCACCACGATCGAATCGATCCACCCATCCTCGCAATCCCGCACCAGTTGTTCGGACGCATCGAACGCCACCAGTTTCACGCCCTTCGCCCCGCGGCTCTTCAGCGCCTGCACCGCGCCCGCCGAACTCGACTCATTATCGGCAAACAGCCCCGCCAGATCCGGATTCGCCGTCAGCATGTTCTCTGTCTCCGCCATCGATTTCGCCCGATCGGCCATGCCAAAGCGGACCCCCAGTAACTCGACGTTCGGGAACTTGGCGCGCATCTCGGTTTCGAATCCCGATTCCCGATCCATCGTAGACGCGCTCCCGGCCATAAAGCCAATCACGCCGACCTTTCCCTTCCCCCCAATCAATTCGCCCAGCCGCCGCGCCGCCATCCGCCCGCCTTCGCTGTTGTCGGTGGCCACGTAGGAAAGCCTCTTAGCCGTGTCGATCCCGCTGTCAAAGATCGCCACCGGCACACGCTCCCGGCCCGCGCGTTCCACAATCGCCACCAGCGCCTTTCGATCCACCGGAGCCAGCACAATCCCCGCCAGCTTCCGGTTCACCATCGATTCCACAATCTCGATCTGTCGGCTGGAGTCAACCTCAAGCGTCGGCGCTTTCCACTCCACCTCGTAGCCGCCCTCCCGCGCCGCCTTAACCGCGCCCGCGTGCACCGTCTGCCAGAAAATGTGGTTCGCTCCCTTCGGCACAACGCCGATCGTTTTCTCCGGCGGCCGCGTACAGGCAAGGCCCGCAAGAAGCCCGGAAACGGCGAAGCAAACTGGGCGATATCGCATGGTAGCCTTTAGTTTAGTATGGCTTTTCATCGTGTCGGCTCGCTCGACAGCCTCCCTTCCGGATCCATGCTTGAAATCGACGACGGCGAAAAACGGATCGCGGTCTGCAACGCCAACGGCGCCATCCATGCCATGGATGGAACCTGCCCGCACCAGGGCGGCCAACTCGCTTTCGGAGCGCTTCACGGCACCACCGTCGTCTGCCCCTGGCACGCCTGGGAGTTCGATTGCGTCAGCGGCGAGTACGCCGGCAGCTCCCGCCTCAAACAGCGAAAGTACCAAGTCCGCATCGAAGACGGCGCCATCCTGGTCGACTACTGAAGGTGCCTGAACTCCCCGAGGCGGAAACCATCGTCCGCACATTGCGCCCGCACCTCCAAGGCCGGCGCATCCTTTCGGCTGAATTTCTCGCGCGCCGTGTTTCCCGCAGCGACGCTTCCTCCCTCGCCGGGCGATCCATCCAATCCGTCGATCGCTACGGCAAGCAGATCCTGATCGCGCTCGACCGCGGCTGGATTCTCGTCAAGCTGGGCATGACCGGCAAGCTGCTTCTCAACGCCGAAACCGGACCCTATACCCGAGCTGTTTTTGCCCTCGACGCCGGCGCCCTGCTCTTTGACGACATTCGCCAGTTCGGCTCCGTCGCCATTCTCGCCGCACCGCCGCAAAGCCTCGGTCCCGATCCCCTCGAGATCGACGCCGGCACCTTCGCCGCCTTGCTCAAAGCCCGCGATTCGGAAGTGAAGCGCTTGCTGCTTGACCAGTCCTTCACCCGCGGCGTCGGAAATATCTACTGCGACGAAGCGCTCTTCCGCGCGAAAGTGCATCCCCAGACCCGCACACGCCACCTCAGCCGCCCCCGCGCCGAAGCGCTTCACCGCGAATTAGCCGCCTTGCTCCGCCTCGCCATTGAGTACAACGGCTCGTCGGTCAGCGATTACGTCGATGCCACCGGCGCGCCCGGCGGCTTCCAACACCTCCATCAGGTCTATCGAAAGCAAAACCAACCCTGCGTGCGCTGCGGAGCCCCAATTCGCCGTATTGTCGTCGCCCAGCGCGGCACTCACTATTGTCCCGCCTGCCAGCAAAAGTGACCCCTCTGGCCGCTCACGCTACCATATTAAAGATGGAACGAATTCGCGTGGCCTCATTGCAGTATTTCATTCGCCCCGTGCAAACTTTCGACCAGTTCCGCGATCAAGTGGAAGCGCTCGTGGAGACAGCCGCGGACTACAAGTGCCAATTGCTCGTTTTTCCCGAGTACTTCACCGTTCAGTTGCTCACGCTCGGGCAAATCCGCCGCCCCATGCGTGAGCAGATTCGAGATCTCGCAGGTCAGGTTCCACGCTTCCAGGAACTGATGAGTTCGCTCGCTCGCCGGTTTCGCATGTATATCGTCGCCGGTACCATTCCCGTTCGCGACGAAACCAATCCCGACGTTATTTATAACGAAAGCTTCCTGTTCGCACCCACCGGTGCGTTCGGCGTCCAAGGCAAGATACACATGACCCGGTTCGAGAACGATGACTGGATCGTTTCGCCGCGGTCAGACCTGCGCGTGTTCGAAACCGCCTTCGGCAAACTCGCCATCGCCATCTGCTACGACGTCGAGTTCCCTGAAATCGTCCGCGCCGCCGCCCGCCAGGGAGCGAATATACTGGTTGTACCTAGTTGCACGGACGACAGGCAGGGCTTTCTGCGTGTTCGCTACTGTGCACAGGCCCGAGCGATCGAGAACCAGATGTACGTCATCCACTCCGGCACGGTGGGCTCTCTGCCTATGGTACCCGCCGTGTCCCTGAATTATGGCCAGGCCGCGATCTTCACTCCCAGCGACTTTCCTTTCTCGCGCGATGGCATCCTCGCCGAAGGAAACCCCAATCAGGAGATGATGATCGTCGGCGAGCTCAACTTAACCACTATCGTCGATTCCAGATCGTCCGGTACCGTCCTTCCGCTCGAGGATAGCAAGCGGTCAGCCGAGATTGCCGCCCGCGTCACCACAGTAATTCTATGATTCCGAAACCGCCACCGATCGACGTCCGCCAAACCCGCGAAGAAGATATTCCAACCATCATCGACATGTGCCGCGAGGTCTATCCCGATACTCCGCCCTGGACCGAAACGCAGTTGCGCTCACATCTCCAGATCG
>JBGSME010000814.1:0-4715 GCA_041740335.1 Bryobacteraceae bacterium
CTTGACCACCACGTAAGGCGTCTCGTCGATGCCGTACTCCTTGTATTTCTCCCGGATCAGGTCGAGTACGGCGCTGACGTTGGAGGCCAGGCAGTCCTCACCGTGGCGTTCGTGAAAGTTGACGCTGTCGCAGACGGAGAAATACGGGTTGATCTGCCACGGATCGATACCCACCAGTTTGGCGAATTCGTCGGCCACCTCGTCGTACGCGGCGAAGTGGTTGGACTTGCGGCGCACCGCCCAGCCGGCATGCAGCGGTGGCAGAATGAACTGTTCGTTGAGATTCTGCAGGATGTCCGGGACGCCGGCCGTCAGGTCGTTGTTGAGCAGGACCGCGCAAGGGTCGAAGTCGGCCAGGCCAACCCGGTATTTGGTACGCACCAGCGGTTCGAGCAGCAGTGACGTACCGTTGGGCAATTCGACCGGTGTTGGTTTGTCGATCTCGGGCAGCAGCGAACCGACGCGCACATTCAGCCCGGTCATGCGCAGGATGGCCACCAGTTGCGCCACGTTCTGCAAATAGTACAGATTGCGCGTGTGGTTCTCCGGAATCAGCAGCAGGCTCTTGGCCATCGGGCAGATCTTGTCGATGGCGGTCATCGCCGCTTGCACGCACAGCGGCAGAAAGGCCGAATTGAGGTTGTTGAACCCGCCGGGGAACAGGTTCATGTCCACCGGCGCCAGCTTGAAGCCGGCATTGCGCAGGTCGACCGAGCCGTAGAAGGGCGGGGTGTGCTCCTGCCATTTGCCACGCAGCCAGCGCTCGATATCCGGCGTGGCATCGAGGAATTTCCGTTCGAGTTCCAGCAGCGGGCCGGTCAGGGCCGTGGTCAAACGAGGAACCATCGTCGCTCTCCATTCAATCCGGGGCAGGCGATCATTCTGCTCCGGCGTTCCGATCGCACGGCGGCGTTCAGATCAGTCTTTTCAGTTTGTCCCACCAGCTTCTTTCACTTTCCGGAAGAAAGGAACGAAAGACCTTGGGCAGGGGAGTTTGTTCAAGGCTGCGCTGTGTGAACAGGAAACGGCCGTCGCAGATGAACCCGAGATCGGCCCACTCTACCGCATTGAGCGCGGCGGCCAACGCATCGATGTTTATGGTGGGGTCCTTCGGGAAAATTGCAAGCACCGAACCGTCGTAGTTCGGACAGTCATGGACAAAAAACGGGTTCTGCCGCCGCGTCTTGTTGTTCACATAGACACGCGGCAGGTCGGACTGATAGTACCCGCGCCCCCATTGCCACCAGTTCGATTCGTCGTATTTCCGGATGCGGCGGGAGATCAGGCGATCCTTGTGCGGAATAAGCGAGCGCGGTGCCGAATCGCCCGGCTCGCACCAGATCATGCGCCGGGTTTTCCCATCGGCCGCCGTGGTTGAACAGACAAAGTCGCGGTTTCCGTAGTAATCGCTCGTGTAGACCTCGTCGGCACCCGAAACCGCACCCACTTTCACGAAGGCGATATCCGAAAGGTGCAAGGGATAGTCGTGGCGAGTGAACAGCAGGTGCCCGCCGCTTTCCACGAAGTTCCGCTGTTCCCAGCAAGGTGCCAGCAATCCGGCGGCGCCGTCGCCCTGTTCCAGCGCGGCATAACGGGTTTGCCGCGACATGTCGCCCTGCTGGAAACGCCAGATCGCGCAATTTGGCGTGGCGTCGTCGAACAGGTGCGTGTCACCCAGGTCGATGAAATCGGTGATGGTTCCTGCCGCATGGAGTTGCCGGTTGAGCGGTACCGCCGAAGTGGCCTTGAGCAGATCGCGCGGCGTGATAAAGATCAGTTCGCCACCGGGTTCCAGGTGGCGCAGGCACTTCTCGATGAAGAACAGGTACAGGTTGGCGCGTCCGTCGAGCACGGAGCCCCGGGCCAGCCGCCGGGTGCCCGGAGAGATATCCTGATAGCGTACATAGGGTGGATTGCCGATGATCGTGGCGAAACGCTCGTCTTCCGCGAGTTCGAAGAAGTTCATCACCTCGGCGCCGGGCGGCGCATGGCGCGAATCGATCTCGATACCCAACGCTCCCGGAAAGTGCTTGAGGAAGGCGCCATCGCCGCAGGCCGGTTCGAGCACGCACCCGCGGTTGCGCACCAGCGTCAGCATGCAGTCGACAATCGCCGGCGGGGTAAATATCTGACCGAGAGCGGCAACTTCGTACTCGCCGGGTTCGACGGTGGTGACTGGAGACATGGGCGCGAAGGAAAGGAATCTCAACCGGCCGAGTATACCTCCTTCGGAGGTTTTCCCGTGTTCGCCGGATCGCCGAGAAGCGAGGGGGGTATCGCCGCAGTGTGAGCTTGAGTTGGAGACAGAGGCGGCGCATTGAGGTAAATTACGCACCGGTCAGGTGGCCTGATCAATTTACCGATGGAATCCTGAGTTCCGGGAGAGCCGGGCACGAGGGGGAAGGACTATGCGGATACTGGTACTGGGTGCGGGCGGAATCGGCGGCTATTTCGGGGCGAGAATCGCGGCTGCCGGCGGCGACGTCACGTTTCTCGTGCGGCCGGGGCGGGCGAGCGTGCTTCGTGAGAACGGACTGAAAATTTTCAGTCCGCGCGGCGATCTGCATATCACACCCAAATTACTGACCAAGGAGGAGCTGCATGCGTCATTCGATGCAGTGATTCTGTCCTGCAAAGCCTATGACCTTGGTTCGGCGATCGAAGACATTGCCCCGGCGGTCGGTCCGGAAACCCTGATTCTCCCGCTGCTCAACGGGGTCTCGCATATCGATCGCCTGGCCGCGCGCTTTGGCCGGGAACGAGTGCTCGGTGGCGTAGCGCAAGCCGCCCTCCTGGTAACGCCAGCGGGGGAAATCCGGCACTTCAATACGACGCACCGACTGATCATCGGGGCGCACGGCGCGATGCCGAACCGCTTGCGCGACCTAGCCAGCCTGATCGCAAACTCCGGCGTGGAGTTCATTCTGTCCGACGATATCGAGCAGGCGATGTGGAACAAGTTCGTCTTCTGGGCGGCTCTGGCCGGCGCAACCTGCACCTTGCGCGCGAACATCGGGATCATCCTGCAAACGGTAGGCGGAGAGGAATTCGTCACTAGCCTGATTGGTGAATGCGCGCGCATTGCCGAATCGCAGGGCCATGCCCTGACCGTGTCGCAACTGGCGACGTGCCGCTCCCTTCTCACCGAAAGCGGTTCCGTGCTTGCCGCATCGATGCTGCGCGATATCGAGCGGGGCAGCCCGACAGAAGCCGAGTTCACGGTCGGCGATCTGGTGGCGCGAGCCCGAACGCTGAACATCGACGCCCAATGCTTGCGCTTGGTGTATTCACACATGCAGGCCTACGAAATCCGCCGTAACACAACCTGAAACCTTCGCGTCTCCTGTGGGATAACGGTAGAGTATTGGTGCAGACCGTTCCCGGGCAGAGCGTTTTCAAGCCAGGTTCGAAAACCCGGGAAACGGTCGGGATTCAATCTGGGAGATAGAGATGAGAATACTCGTGTTGGGCGCCGGGGGCATCGGCGGATATTACGGCGCCAGGATGCACGCGGCGGGTGGCGATGTGACGTTTCTGGTCCGTCCGGGCCGGGCGGACCAGTTGCGCGAGAAGGGACTGGAGGTGTTCAGCCCTTTCGGCGACCTGAAGATCACGCCGAAGCTGGTCACCAAGGAAACGCTAACAGAGACCTTCGACGTCATCATCCTGACCTGCAAGGCGTTCGACCTCGATTCGGCGATGGAGGCGATTGCCCCGGCGATCGGCGAACAAAGCGTCATCGTGCCGTTGCTGAATGGCGTGCGCCATATTGATCGACTGGTGGCGCGCTTCGGCGCTGCCCGGGTTCTGGGCGGTGTGGCGCTGATCTCGGTGACGCTGGCGCCAACCGGAGAAATACGCCACCTCAACAAGCTGCACCGATTTACCGTGGGTTCTCTGGGCTGGCGGCCGTCGCCCTGGCTGGAACCACTGTCCAGACTGATGGAATCGTCCGGCGTCGATTTCCTGCTGGCCGACAATATCGGCCAGGCGATGTGGGACAAGATCGTCTTCCTGGCCACCCTGGCGGGAGCAACTTGCCTGATGCGGGCCAGTGTCGGGATCATCATGGGAACGGTAGCCGGAGAGAAGTTCGTCAATGGATTGCTCGACGAGTGCGCGGCCGTAGCCGAAGCCAATGGCCGCAGGCTGGGCGATACCCAGTTGACCGTTTTCCGCAACATGCTGACCGACCGCAATTCGGCGCTCGTGGCGTCGATGCTGCGCGACGTGGAAGCCGGCAAGCCGACCGAGGGGGATCACATACTCGGCGACATGGTCGCCTGGGCGGAAAACAAGAATCTCGCGGTCCCGCTGCTGCGGCTGGCCTATTCACACCTGCAAGCGTACGAACGGCGGCGAGAGAGTTAGAAGATTCCATTCACCACAACGGGCACAAAGGACACAACGCACGCACAACGAAATGCTGGCAGAAGAACGCCTTCCGGCCAGCCTGATTGCCGTCAATGCCCTTTATTACGCAATTTCGTTGTGCCCGTTGTGTCGTTGTGGTTAAAACGTTTTTCCGTTCTTACTCCGGTGCCGAGGAGCGGATCAGGTAGTCGAAGGCGGACAATGAGGCCTTCGCGCCTTCGCCCATGGCGATGATGATCTGCTTGTACGGTACGGTCGTGCAGTCGCCAGCGGCAAAAACACCGGCCATCGAGGTCTGCCCACGATTGTCCACCTCGATCTCGCCACGCGGCGAGAGGTTC
>JBGSME010000815.1:0-2847 GCA_041740335.1 Bryobacteraceae bacterium
CGGATTCGGCTGGGGCGCCGATCTGACGTACCTCGACAACCACGCGATCGGGATTGGTGAGTTGGTTGGCGTGAACTTCCACCGGGACGTCGAGATCCAGAACGACGCGGGTGACGCCCGCCCGGTTCGAAGCCACGCGAATCTGCCGGACGACGCCATCGTCGACAGGAACCGAATAGGCAAGGCCGCGGAAGTCTGCCTTGGGGCTAACGTCCAGCAGATCGATGTAGACGCGATCGGGATTGCGGAGGCGGTTGTACTCGAAGCGCGCTTCGCCCGTGGTCTCGAGGGCCACGCGAGTGACGCCGCGAGAAGACCAAAAGCGGACGTCCTTCAACACGCTCGGCGACTGCGCCGGTAGCGCGGGAAGAAGTGCTCCCAACGTAACAGTGAGAGCAGCCGCCAGCCTCGCTTGGCTGTGGGCGGAAGCCATATTCGAATTCTACCTCTATCTCGTCCTGAGATTCAGCCGTCCGTCGGAATCGACCGTTGCCTCCAGTGGGCGATATTGCTGTTCGAGCGAAACAACGGGCCGGGCAGCAGCTACCTGGGCAGGCGCGGCACGGCGCTTTTGGGTGCGCCGCAATTCACCGTAGCGCTTCCCGACCTTGTATACATATTCTCTGGTTTCCAGATAGGGAGGAATGCCGTTGTAGCGCGCAACCGCTTCTTCCCCAGCGTTGTAGGCGGCTAGGACGAGGCGCAGATCGGAGAACCGATCCTGCAGTTGGCGCAGGTACTTGACACCGCCGGCGATATTCTCTCGAATGTCGAAGCTGTTGCTTACGCCCATCCGGCGTGCCGTATCCGGAATCAATTGCATGAGACCTTGGGCGCCCTTGGGAGAAACTGCGTGGCGGTTGTAGGCGCTCTCGACGTGAATGACCGCGTGAACCAGCAGGGGATCCACACCTTGGGCGGCGGCGGTTTCCTCAACGACCTCGGCGATGTTGCCAGGGGCGGAAACAGTCAGCGGCGCATCGCCCGGACGCACCAGGACCGGGTTGATCGGGCGCGCCGCGATTACTTTGTTGCTGACCACAACGCGCCGGACCAGCCGGCCCGTGCGGCGATCGGTAAGCACGGTGGAAGTGACAGCGGCGGACTCTTCCACATCGGCGGCGGTCAGAGCCGGAGCGGCGAGGAGAAACACCATCCCCACAGCGGCGCAGCGTTCGGATGCGCGCCTTGCGGCTATACTTTGAATTAGCACGCGCAAGACGGACTCGCTCAGCCGCTGGAACTTCGCGAGTTCGGTCCAAATTGGGAGTTGCGTCTTCGCCGCCTTTGCGCTAATGAAACACTTCAAGTTCAACATGCCAATTGTCTCATGAAAAAGGGCCTCGGGTCGGAAACAGAATGACGGCAGGATTTGTTCTTGCCGGCGGAAAGAGCACGCGGCTGGGCCAGGACAAGGCGCTGCTGCACTACCGCGGAAAACCGCTGGTGTCGCATGTGGCCGGGGAAGTGCAGGCGGCGGCGGGAAGCGTGATCGTGGTCGCGGACCCAACACTGTACATGGATTTGGGGCTGCGGGTTGTGGCGGACCGGCGGCCGGGGCTGGGTCCGCTGGCAGGAATCGAAACGGCGCTCGGGCTTGGGGAGGCGGAATGGAATCTGATCGTGGCGTGCGACATGCCCAACTTGGACCAGTCGTGGCTGGGCAAGTTGATCGACGAGGCCGTGCGGGGTGGCGATGCCGCTGATTGCGTCCTGGGGGTTTCGCCTTCCGGCGTAGAACCTTTGTGCGCGATGTACCGTGCGCGGGTGTTGATGCAGGTGACGGCGGCGCTCGACAGCGGGGTGCGCAAGGTCACCGATGCGCTGCAGGGATTGCAAGTAGCTCATTTCCGGATAGATAATCAAAGTGTCACGGCCAACGTGAACACCCCGGAGGATTGGTTGCGCCATCGTGGCTGAAAAGTTTCCACACTATATCGAGTTTCGCCACGTTTATAAGACGTTCGACCGGCCCATTTTAGTCGACGTGAATTTTCATGTTCGTCCCGGAGAGACGGTGGCGATCATCGGGCGGAGCGGCGTGGGCAAGTCGGTATCGCTCGGCCACATCATGGGATTCCTGAAGCCGGACGCGGGGCAGATCATCGTTTCGCACACCGATATTACGAATGCGGGAGAGGCGGAACTGCGGCGGATCCGGAAGAAGGTGACGATGGTGTTCCAATCCGGGGCACTGTTCGATTCGTTGACGGTGGCGGAGAATATCCTATTTTCGCTGGAACTGCGAGAGGACTACGACCAGGAGAACCGCGAAGAGATCGTGCGCGGGTTGCTGCAAATGGTAGACCTGCTGGAGTTCTACGACGCGTATCCGACGGATCTATCGACGGGGTATAAGCGGGCGGTGGCAATCGCGCGAGCGCTGGCGGCGCAGCCGGAATGCATTCTCTACGATGAGCCGACAACGATGGTGGATCCGATCATGTCGGACCACTTGGGGCACCTGATGCAGCGATTGAAGGGTCAGTTGCGTTTGACGTCGGTGGTGGTGACGCACGACTTGGATCTGATGCGGCTGGTGGCAGACAAGGTGGTGTTTCTGCACGACGGGCGTGTGATCTATTTCGGCCCGGTGAGTGAATTGGGTGAAGCGGATCACCCGCACATCCGGGAGTTTCTGGCGATGGACCGGGTGGAAATCTAGCGGGCTCAGTGAGGGAGCGCCGTGGAGATGGCGGTGGTGTGGGCTTTGGGGGCAATCCAGCGGACCTGTCCGGAATCGAGGCTATAGACCGCGCCGAGCACACTGAGGCGATTGGCGTGAACCAGCGGGGCGAGGATGGGGTGAGAATCCTGGAGAGTGTCGACGCCGGTTTCGACGTTGGC
>JBGSME010000816.1:0-3149 GCA_041740335.1 Bryobacteraceae bacterium
GTGATGTATTTGCAGGATCGCTATCCGGACTTTACCGCGGCTCTGCCCAACAAGAGTCCATCGCTGTCGAACAACCTCGGCATCGGATACATCGCGCCGGATTCCAACCGCCTCGGCTACACGCAGAACTGGAATCTCGGGTTCCAGTATCAGCTTCCGGCGGCAACGGTGCTGGAGATCAACTACGTGGGGAACAAGGGAACGCGGCTGGAGGCGAACGGACTGGATAACCTGAATGCGCTTCCGTCGACGCTACTTTCGATGGGGAATCTGTTGGGCGAGCAATGGTCGGCCGCATCGGGGATTCCTGAGCCGTATCCGGGCTTTCGTGGTTCGGTGACGAGGGCGCTGTCGCCGTACCCGCAGTTCTCGAGCGTGGGCCAGATCTTCGCCAATTTTGGAACCTCGCTGTATAATTCGCTCCAGGCGCAGGCGACGCGTCACTTCCGCGGCGGGTTAGCGATTCTGGGCGCCTACACATGGTCAAAGGCGATCGCTCTCAATTCAAGTTCGATCGATGGGGAGACGGCGGCGGATACGTTCAATCGCGGGTTGGAGCGCAGCATCGCCGCATTCCACATTCCGCATTTCGCCAAACTTACGTGGATCTACGAGCTGCCGATTGGTCCGGGCAAGGCTCTCAATATCGGGGGTATCGCCGGCCGTGTCATCGGTGGATGGCAATTGACGGGCAATCATCAGTTCCGGACTGGGAATCCGATTGGGATCGGTACTGGCGGAATCACCAATCCGGTGGGTGCGGCGCGAGCCGACCTGGTTACTGGAGTGCCCATTGTGGTTAACGGCGACGCGCCGATTAATTTCCGCGGTGTTCGAGGCGGGCAGACATATCTGAACGGGGCGGCGTTCGCGAATCCTCCCGTTTATCCGGGCGGGCGGAACGTGATCACGCGGTTGGGGACGCTTCCGGACCGGCTGCCGAATATCCGCGACAGCCATTTTGTGAATGAGGATCTGGGGCTCGAAAAGATCTTCCAGATTGACGAGCATCGCAGCGTCGAACTGCGGAGCGTGTTTCTGAATCCGTTCAACCGCCACACCCGGAGCGGTCTAATTACGAACATCACGGATCCGAACTTCGGCCAGTTCACCGGCGCGTCCGGACAGCGGAATATCGAACTGTCACTTCGGGTCACGTTCTGATTCAGCCTCATCGCAATCGGGCTGTTTAGATACACGCGCAAGAGGGGCTCGGTGCGGAGGCGGAGAATCGCGAGCCCTCGGCGGTGTCTTTTGATCAGCTAGAGATCAACGGCCGGCTTTCCTCGACGAGGGGGAAGCCGGCCTTGCCGTTGTCATGCGAGCCCGCCCCTTCAATTAAAATTTGATAATATATAAAAGTTTGTAAATCACGAAGGGGGTTCGATCCATGCACTCATTCCCACGGGCGGCCTTGTTGGCGTCCATCTCCATTGTTGCGGCGCTGGCGCAAAGCGGCGGTACGATCCAAGGCGTGGTCTCGGATAACTCCGGGGCCGTGATCCCGGGAGCAGCGGTCACGGTTGTCAATATCGAGACCGGAGTGAGTCTCGGCAGCATCAGCAACGCGGTCGGCTTTTACACGGTTCCGGCTCTGAATCCAGGGCGGTACTCGGTCACATGCTCCGCGGAGGGCTTCGCATCGAAGGAGTACTCCGAACTCCGGCTGGAGGTTCAGCAGACGGCGCGCGTTGACTGTGGACTCAACGTGGGCACCGTGGCGGAGACCATCGAAGTGTCAGCCGCGGCTCAACTCATACAGTCCGAGAGGACCGAGGTGGGGCAGGTGATTGACTCCAAGCGGATCGTCGAAATGCCGCTCAACGGCCGCAACTACCTTCAACTGGCGCGATTCACGGTGGGAGTTCTCCCATCCCGGCAGTTCGGCAAGGGCACCCGTCAGGACGGAGAAAACGGCGGCGAAGGCGGCTTTCTGGCAGTGGGCATGCACGCCGCCCAGAACAACATCCTGCTCGACGGTTCCGACAACACTTCACGCAACTCCGGCGGCGCACTGGGTTTCCAGCAGCAGGCCACCAAGCCGTCGGTTGACGCAGTGGGCGAATTCAAGGTGGTCACCAATAACACGTCGGCCGAGTACGGCTACCGGATGGGCGCGAAGGTGATCGTCTCCACCAAGCAGGGAACCAACGGCTTTCACGGATCGCTTTATCATTTCCTCCGCAACGACAAACTCGATGCGACCAACTTCTTCGCCAACCGGTCCGGCGCGTCGAAGCCTACCTATCGCCTCAACCAGTTCGGCGGCACCATTGGCGGACCGATTGTACGGAATAAGATGTTCTTCTTCACCAGTATTCAAGGGACTCGAATCCGGCTCGGGCGCAGCTTCACGTCCACTGTACCCAGCGCCACGGTGATTGGAGAAGGCAATTTTTCGAACCAGCCGAACCCGACCCGCGAGGTCTACGATCCTCTTACTTACAATCCAGCCACTCGTGAACGGATGCCATTCCCGAATTTCACGATTCCCCGCAACCGCTGGGATCCAGTGTCATCGGCGGTGCTGGCGGTCTATCCGAAGCCGAACATTCCGGGGCGCGACAGTCTGCCGAACAATTTCTTTTTCTCGCCATCGGACTCCGATGATTTCGACCAATACGATTTTCGCTGGGACTATAACATCAGTGACTCGCAGCGTACCTTCGTGCGCTACTCGCATCGGAACCAATTCACGTTCCAGAACGGTCCGCTGCCGCTGCCTGCCAATGGCGGGACGGGCCAGACGGTGGACCTTCCGGGCCACAATCTGGCATGGTCGCTCAACTCCAGCATCGGCGCCACGAAGTTCAACGAAGTCCGCTTTGGATACACCTTTTTCCCGACGGTGTTCAACATTCCGATCACCGAAAATCTGCAGTCGCAGTTCGGCATCAAGGGCGCGCCCGGCGATTCGCTGAACGACGGCCGGGACAACGGCTTCGCGTTGTTTATCCCTGGCGACGGATTTTCTCAAGTGGGGCCGCGCGGCTTTTGGCCCAATTTTAATGACCTCACCAACTTCCAGATCGGCGACAACTTCACGTTCGTTTCCGGCCGTCACACGGTGAAGGTGGGCGGGGAGTGGCGGCAATCGGTTGTGCCGCGCGATCCGTCCCGGTTCCGGCGCGGCCAATTCAATTTCAATG